>WHTS01000037.1 GCA_009377585.1 Betaproteobacteria bacterium | reverse complement strand
CACTGCCTGCGCGGTTTCACCAACCGCGACCTCGGTTCGCAACTGGCGCCAAGCGTTCATCTTCGTGCCTGCCGGCACGATCCCGCAAAGCAAAGCGCCAAGGTCAGCGAAGATTGTATTGACCAGGTCGGGTCTGGCAAGACAACACCACCCGGCATTCAGTGCATCACCGCCCCCCCGTCGACGTTCCAAGCTTGACCGGTGATGTGGTCGCTCGCCTCGGACGCGAAGAACAGCGCCAAGTGGGCAATGTCGTCAGGTCGCGCGACGCGACCAGTGGGAGGAAGAGACAGCACCGGAGCGTTGGGGTCGCGCTCAGCGAGCGCGCGCTCGCGCCGGGAGGTCGATTCGCGTCGGCTCGTGTCGACGCTGCCGGGGCAGATCGCATTGACCGTGATGCCGTGGGCTCCCAACTCCTGGGCCATGACCTGGGTCAGGCCGATCACGCCGAACTTCGACGCTGTGTAGGCGCCGCGGCGGGCAGTGCCCCGCTTACCCGACACCGAGGCCATGCTGATGATCCGCCCGCTGCCGCGCTCGAGCATATGCGGGATCACGGCGCGGCTCATCAAGAACGTGCCCTTGAGATTGACGTCGATCACCAGATCCCAGGCTTCCTCGGGTATTTCCCAGAGCAGGTGACGATCGGCACCGTGGGGGGCGGCGGCGTTGTTGACGAGCACGTCGATGCGGCCGAACTGCGCGAGCGCGTCCGCGACAAAGCGCTCGGCGTCAGCGGCGCGGCTCACGTCGCCGACAAGCGTAAGGACGCGACGCCCGAGGCCCTTGATCTCCCTGGCCAGGCTATCAAGGCCCGTCCACCCGAGGCGCGTTTCCTCAAGGCCCTCCTCGTTCTCGTTGCGTGTCCCGCCTGCCGCCACGTCCGTAACGACGACGTCGGCACCCGCGTGGGCAAACGCGACCGCGATCGCGCGGCCAATCCCGCGCGCCCGCGCACAACCCGTGACCATCACGACCCTGCCGGCGAATTCGCTCATTGGACCCTCCCTTTCGCGATGGGGCCATACTACCCCAGCACGGCCAGTCGATAGGCAGACACATCCTCAGGCGAATGCTATTTGCGGGGATCGTGAGCGGGCGCGGCGATCACTCCGGGCAATCTATAGTCACCGCTCCGTGCTGCCCAGAGGGGGATGACCGAGCGATTGCCAGTCGTTCTGCCGGGAGCAGAGCTCCGCGCGGAATCGGGTCACGCCGGGCCAAGCGCGGGGTAAGTTCCTGACCGTGCACCATGCGCGCGCAAGATAGGCCGCTCAAAGGAAATCCTCCATTGACCAACGGCTGACGGCGAAGATATAAGTCCTGAAGTGCCGCTGGAATTCCTGTCCTTTGCGAATATTTGCCAAGTCAGGAGGAACGCAGATGAACACGATTACGGTGAAGGACGGCACGACGATCTACTACAAGGACTGGGGCCCCAAGAACGCGCAGCCCATAGTCTTCCATCATGGCTGGCCACTGAGCGCCGACGACTGGGACGCCCAGATGCTCTACTTCGTGGAGAGGGGGGTATCGCGTCGTTGCTCATGACCGGCGGGGCCATGGCAGGTCGAGCCAGGTCAGTGATGGGCACGACATGGACCACTACGCCGCGGACGCCGCCGCGGTCGTCGCGCATCTCGATCTGCACAACGCCATCCACATTGGCCATTCGACCGGCGGCGGGGAAGCGACGCACTATGCCGCGCGCCATGGCAAGGCCCGAGTGGCGAAGCTGGTGCTCATCGGTGCCGTGCCGCCGATCATGGTGAAGTCGCCAGCCAATCCGGACGGCTTGCCAATCGAGGTATTTGACGGCCTCCGGCAACAGCTCGCTGCCAACCGCGCGCAGTTCTATCGAGATTTCGCGAGCGGGCCATTCTACAGCTACAACCGGCCGGGCGCGAAGGTGTCCCAGGCCGTAATCGAGAACTGGTGGCGCCAGGGCATGATGGGCGGCGCGAAGGCGCATTACGACGGCATCAGGGCTTTCTCGGAGACCGACTTCACCGAGGATCTGAAGGTCATCGACGTGCCGACGCTCGTCATGCATGGCGACGACGACCAGATCGTCCCGATCGCCGACTCAGCGCTGCTCTCCGCAAAGCTCCTCAGGAAGGGCACCCTGAAGGTTTACGAGCAGTTCCCGCACGGCATGTGCACGACGCATGCCGACGTGGTCAACGCCGACCTTCTCGCCTTCATCAAGAGCTGAACTGGAGGGCGGCTTGTATCAGGCGCTCTCGGAGGCGGATCTCCACGCGCGTGGAGAGTTTCCCGGCGACCTCGCCGAGGTCGCGACGCGGCAGAAGGAGATCCAGTACTCAAGCCGGGGCGCGCAAACACGGACCAGTTCAAGCGCCTTCAAAGAAGGCGAGACATGCTCGCGACTCTTCTTTTTCGGTCAACTCTAAGTCGGTCAACAGGAGACAAACATGAGCTTGGACATTGCCTCACACCCCGGTAGAACGGGGACCGACGAGTTGGTCCCGTCGCGCTACGCACTGCGGGTCGGCGAGATTGACGTGCTGGTGATCAGCGATGGGGTGTTTCCGCTGGCAGCCGCGACGTTGGCCACCAATGCCGACCCGGCCGATCTGGCGGCCTGGCTGGACGACAGGCTCCAGCCGCCCGACGTGTACAAGTGGCCGCTGAACGTGGTCGTGGTGCGTAGCGGCGACCGGACCGTACTCATCGACTCTGGGGCAGGGTCGGAGTTCCCGGATTTCCCAGGGATCGAGCAGTTGGCAACGCGACTGGACGCCGCCGGCATCGATCCCGCATCCGTGACCGACGTGGTGCTTACCCACCTGCACGTGGACCACGTTGGCGGGCTGCTCGCCGACGGGCTGAGTGGCCGGTTGCGTCCGGACGTGCCGATCCACTTGGCGGCCGCCGAGGCCGAGTTCTGGTCGTCGCCCGACTTCTCCCGCAACACTTTTGGCGGGTTTCCGGACGTGCTTCGGTCGGCCGAAGAGCGGTTCGTGGACAAGTACCGCAGCCAGCTGCGGCCGTTCGAGAAGGAGTACGAGGTGGCGCCGGGGGTGGTCGTCTGTCGCACCGGCGGCCACACCCTCGGGCACAGCGTGGTCCGCCTGCGTCCGGCGGCGACCGGCTGACGTTCGTTGGCGATGCCGTGTTCCCGAATCACTTCGATCACCCCGACTGGCACAACGCTTTCGACCACGACCCCGAGGAGGCAATCCGCGTCCGGGTTCGTCTCTTGCGGGAGCTGGCGGCGACCCGCGAGCCGCTGGTGGCCGCTCACCTGTCGTTCCCGTCCGTCGGCCGGGTGGCGGTCGCCGGCGACGTCTTTCGTTTTGTACCGGCCGACTGGGAGCACTGACCGCTTGTTGGGTTAGGGCCGAACTAGACGACCGCATGCGTTTGAACAACTGCTGCACCGCGAGCATCGCTCCGGGGCGAAGTTCTGCGAAGAGTTGATGCTGACCCCACTCGAACTGATCGAGCGTCTCGCCGCTTGATCCCACCACCACGCCGGCATCACCACCGCTACTTCGGCGTGTTGGCGCCCGATGCGCCGCTGCGCGCGGCGGTCACCGCTGAGGAGCGGCAGTGTGCGCGTCGAGCACACAGTGGCGGTCTTATCCCCAACCTCTAACCGGAGGCACAACCATGCAGCACATCCTGATCGTCGGTGCCGGCTTCGCCGGCATGTATGCAGCCCTTTGCGCCGCGCGCCTACGCGACGAGCAAGGCGTTTCGCCCGACACCCTTGAGATTGTCGTCGTTGCGCCGGAGCCACGGCTGGTGATCCGTCCCCGCCTCTACGAGCCTGCGCCCGAGACCATGGTGGCACCGTTTGGGAAACTGTTCGAGGCCCTCGACATCCGATACGAACAGGGACGGGTCGACGTCATCGACTCCCCCAGCAAGTCGGCCGTGATCGTCGGGCCGGACGGGGTGCGACGCTCGCTGCCCTACGACCGTCTGGTGCTGGCTGCCGGCAGCCAGGGGTTCAAGCCGGACATCCCAGGCCTCGACAAGTACGGCTTCACCGTCGATCAGCTCGACGACGCGATCGCGCTCGACCACCACCTCAACGCCTTGGCGAACCGGCCGTCCTCTGCCGCCCGCGACACGGCGGTCGTCTGCGGCGGCGGCTTCACCGGCATCGAGGTGGCCACCGAAATGCCGTCGCGAATGCGGGCTATCCTCGGGCCAAAGGCAAACGTCCGCGTCATCATCGTCGACCGCAACGAAGCCATCGCGCCGGCGATGGGCCCCCATCCGCGTCCGCTGATCGAGAAGGCGCTGCGCGAGGCCGGCGTGGAAACCAGGCTCGGCGTGGGCGTCTCGGCGCTGGGCGAAAGCAGCGTCACCCTGAGCGACAGGCGGTCCATCGAGAGTGCGACCGTAATCTGGGCGGCCGGAATGCGGGCGAATCCGCTGACCGAGCAAATCCAGGCTGAGCGTGATCGGTCTGGCCGACTCGTGGTCGACCGCAACCTGCGCGTTCCCGGCGTGCCGACGGTCTTCGCCGCCGGCGACACCGTGCATGCGCTGACAGACGACCTGGGCCACCGCGCGCTGATGTCGTGCCAGCACGCCAACCGGCTGGGTGCCTCTGCCGGACACAATGCGGCGGCGGACTTGCTCGGCGTGCCGCTGGAGCCATATCAGCAGAAGAACTACGTCACTTGCCTCGATCTTGGCCCATCCGACGCCGTGTTCACCAGAGGCTGGGACAGCAAGGTCGAGATGAGCGGCGACAAGGCCAAGGCTATGAAGCGCGAGATCAATACGCAGTGGATCTATCCGCCGCGTCCCAACCGCGCAGACGCCTTCAAAGCCGCCGATTGGGCGCGGCTGGTCGACTACTAGAGCGGATCGCGAAGCTTCGGCTGCTTTTCGCCTTCGACTTGCGTTCGATCCACGAGGCGACGGCGCGATGCGGGCGCTGATGCCAGTGAACGACATGGCCCGCCTCACGAGCTTAAAAGGAGAATGGGAATGCGAGTGTTGGTCGGCACGGGTGGTTCCCCAGACGCGGTCCGTGCCGCTGACTGGCTGGCGGGCTTTCCCTTGCCAGCGGAGTCCCAGATCCTGGTCGTCTCGGTGCTCCCTAACCTGGGCTCGCGTGCGGCGGAGCATGAGAACGCGATGCACGTTCAAGCGCGCCAGGTTCTCGAAGACGCACGCCTGAAGCTCGCACCACGGGCGGTCGATGTGCGGCTGATCGAGGGTGCGTCCGCGAGCGACTTCTCCAGACCGCTGAAGAGTGGAAAGCCCGAGCAGAAGGTGCTGAGTCTGCGAACGCTGCCCAGCCGGGAGGAGAAGACCACGCAGATTCTGCGCCGATGCGCATGGGTTCAGTTTGCGCGCTGCGCTGCGCTGTGGCGCGCATCAGCGAAAGCGACTTGAACGGCTATGCCACTAGATCACCCGCCCAGCGATTGCGAACGAGCGGCCTCAGCCGCAATGGCAAGGGGCCAAGTCGTGTTGCCGTTGAAGAGCGCCTATCGCGACGGCACCACACACATCGTGATGTCGCCGCTGGAATTCATGCAACGCCTGGCCGCGCTGGTGCCACGCCCGCGCACCTGATCCGCTTCCACGGCATGCTCGCGTCGCATAGAACACCGCGACGACTGTAGACCGATTGCGCCTGTTAGGCAAAGCGCGTCCGGTGAGCATGAGTTGGCGGGGAGCTGACACAGTTTGCGCCGAGCGACCAATAACCGCGCCCGAATGTCTCGTCAGGGTCGACACCGGCCACTACACCTTCCGCGTAATCGGATTCATTGAATCCGCCGTGCGCCCGGCATGCGCCACGCCAGCGCAACGATCCCCAATGCACCGACGATCCCCATCACCGCAACCGCGCCGCGCGACCCGAGCACGACGGCCAGCAGGCCGATCAACACACTACCCGCGGTGGACAGCATCTGGCTCATGTTGAACAAAGCCATGGCGCGGCCTCGATACGCCGGCGGCGAGTACGATTGCACGACGGTATGCACCAGCGCGTTGGCGTGAACGTGACAAAGCCCCGCGACGACCATCGCGACGATCGACAACGAGTACCACGGCGAGACGGCGAATACGACGAGCGCGAATCCGTACACGATCGATGAGTCCATCATCACTCTGCCTCGTGTCAAACGGTGGCCCGCCACAGCGATCGTGGCCGCGCTCAACAGTGCGCCGAAGCCCATCGCCGCGAGCAGAATGCCCTGTCCTTGCGCTCCCACGCCCAGCAGGTCACGCGCGAACACGGGCAGCAGCGTGGCGAACGGAAACATCAACCCGCACACGATCGTGGTGCACAGAATTCCGGCGCGGACCGACTGATTCTGCCAGGAGAACTTCCAGCCCTCGACGATGCTTCGTGCGAAGGATTCGCGGCGGCCCTTGTTCGCTTCGTCCTCGGGATGAGGCATGGCCGGAAGCTTCGAGACCCATAAGGTCGCCATGAACATGCAAGCGGCCTGCAGCGCGAACGCGCCGCCCGTGCCCGCGACGGCGATGATGGCGCCCGCCATCGCCGGCCCCAGCAGACGCGCCATGTTGAAGATCAAGGACGTGACGCCAATGGCATTGGTCAGAGATTCGGGCGGCACCGATTCGGTCACGATCGAAGCGCGTGCGGGCTGCTGGATCGCCTGCATCGTGCCGGCAATCACCGCGGTGACATACACGTGCCACGGTGCGACATGGCCGCTCAAGATCAGCAGCGCCAGGGCCGCAAACGACAGGCCTTGTACCGACTGCGAAACGAGCAGCAGCGTCTTGCGCGAATAGCGGTCGGCGGCCGTCCCGGCGAAAGGCGAAACCAGCAGCGTGGGAACCAGCTGAATGCCGCGCGCAAGGCCGAGCTGCACGACCGAGTCGGTAAGCTGGTACATCAACCAGCCGCGGCTCAGCTCGTCCATCCAGGTGCCGATGTTGCCGAAGATCTGGCCGCCGCAGACGAGCCGAAATGTCCGGAACTGCAGTGCTGTTAACGCGTGATGGTTACGGACCCTCGAAAAGAACGATCGCATGGTCCGATTGTATAGGGCCTGTCCACGTGATCAGTTCGGGGAAATGCCGCCGACCGCGACCACCCTGGTTCAGCGCGCGATCTCTGCCGTGAGATGTCCGCCCAGGCCCTTCGGCGGGCCTGGGCGGGGATGAGTCTGGTGTTCGTGCAAGCTCGCTTAGTCAGGCCGCGGGTCTTTGCCCCGACGCTTCGGCCCGCTTCAGGAACTCCAGGAACACCGCCGCCAGCTCGTCCTCGCGCTGCTCCCAATCGGCGAACGGAATGTCGTCGACATCCGGACCGGCCGGCATGATGTCGCGTACTTCGCCGCCCGGTATGAGTCCCGCGACGTTCTCGCCCGCGCGGCGTGCGTGAATCCTGTCGTTGCCGGGGACGATGCATGCCGGCACGCGGATCGCGCGGAGCTCGGCCTCCGTTGCGCCGATGACCGACTGGTCGGCGCCGGCGATGAAGTACTCGCGCCAGTGCGACATCACGCCGATGAAGCGCTGCGGGTCCATGGCCATCAGCCGCGCGCGATTTTCGGGACGCTCGGCGATGCGTTCGCGGAAGAATTCCGAATCGCATACCGCCGCCATACCGCCGCGCTGTGCGAGCTCGATGAAGTCAGTGTAGTACTGGCGCGCGAGATGCTCGGCGGCGATGCGCCCACCCGTAACGCGCCACAGCAGCAGCGAGCGCACCGACTGCGGATGGCGCAGTGCGAACAGGATCGACATCCGGCAGCCCGACGAAGCACCGCCCACATGTGCGGGCAGCGCGCCGAGATCGTTCAGCAACGCGTGCAGATCGTCGGCCCAGATGTCGTACTCGGACTCGTCGCCGGCGATGATGACATCGGACGCGCCGCAGTTGCGCCGGTCGTGGAGCAGCACCCGGTAGCCTGCGGACGCAATCCGTTCCGCGAGCGAGCGCACGGCCGCCATCGGTCGGCGCCCGCCGGGGGATAGCGATACCCACGGCCCTTTGCTGCCTTCGATCTCGTAGTGGATTGCGGCGCCACGCACCGTCGCGTATGGCATGGTATCCGCTCCCGCTCGTTTATGATGCGGCGATCATGCGCGCCGCCTGCCGCGCTGTCAAAAGCCGCTCGACCCGCTCCCGTGAGTCATCATGGTGGACCGAGCGAATCGTGTTGCGGGCCGAGCGTGCAAGTCGCGTGGATCGCGTGTAGCGTCTGCGCCATCGAGCGAAAACGGCAAGACGAACAGATGAACCCGGCAGCGGTTTCGAGCTATGCTGCCGTCTTCACAAGGAACATGTCATGGGCAATCCGGTTGGTACGGCAGCAAGAGGCCTCTCTCGTCGCCGCGCTCTCATCTACGGACTGAAGGGGATGGATGGCCGCCCGCGCGGGAATGACGAAATACCACTTCTTCGAAACTTTCTTGGTGCGGCGTGCGCCATGACGCTGGCGATCGCCGCCGTAGCCGCAACGAGCGCAACGGCACAGACCTACCCGAGCAAGCCTGTCCGCATCGTGGTGCCGTTCGGCCCCGGTGGGCCGACCGACCTGCTGGCGCGCGTGTTCGGCCACAAGCTCGCCGAGGCCTGGGGACAACAGTTCATTATCGAGAATCGGGGCGGCGCGAACGGCATGGTCGGCGCCGACATCGTCGCGAAGAGCCCGCCCGACGGCTATACGCTGGTGTTCGGCACCAGCGGCACTCACGGCATGAACTCGAGCTTGTTCGCCAAGGTGCCGTACGATCCGGTCAAGGATTTCGCGCCGATTACCAGGCTGGCGCTGCAGTACTTCCTGCTGGTCTGCCATCCGTCGTTGCCCGCGCGCTCGGTGAAAGAGCTGATCGCGCTCGCAAGAGCGCGGCCGGGACAGATCGCCTGGGCGTACGGCGGGGGGCCTACCCAGCTCGGGGCGGAGCTTTTCAGGAAGGAAGCGAAGGTGAACGTGCTCGTCATCCCGTACAAGGGCAATGCGCCCGCGGTGACCAGCGTCGTCAGCGGGGAGGCGCAGGTGGTGTTCGGCGGCATCGCGCACACTCGCCCGCAGGTGCAGGCTGGCCGGCTGCGTGCACTCGGCGTGGCCGGCCCGCAGCGCTCCCAGGCCCTGCCGGAAGTGCCCACGATAGCCGAGTCGGGATTGCCCGGATTCGAGGTCTCGGCATGGTACGGACTGCTCGCGCCCGCCGCCACGCCGCGCGCCATCGTGGAGCGCCTGAACCGCGAGGCGATGCGCATCCTCAAGCTGCCGGACGTTCAGCAACGGTTGCGCAGCGAGGCATTCGAGACGCCGTCCGACACGCCCGAAGGCATGGCAGCCGTGATACGTGCGGAGCTCGCGAAGTGGGCGGCGGTGGTGAAGGAAGCGGGGATCACTCCGCAGTGACTGTCGGGAGCCAACGGCGCCGACGTCTACGTGCAGAGCGACGCGAAAGAAGGGCTTTGCGCGTAGAGTCAATACCCTTCAGGACAGCCTAGCTGCCGAGCTGGCGCTCGATACGGCGCGCAAACACCTGCATCTCCTTGGCGGCCTGCTTGTCGCCCTTTCGTTCCGCCACGACGATGCCGCGGCGATAGGCTTCCAGTGCCTCGCTGGCCTGGCCGTTGTCCGCCAGGGCCTTGCCGTAGAGCTTCCATGCCGCCGAATAATCGGGATCGTGCTCCAGCGCACGCGCGAGATGCTCGCACGCGCTCGCGGCATTGCCGCTCTTGAGATATTCGGAGCCGAGCGAGAAGCGCAGCAGCGCATTGTCCTTGCCGCCTGCCAGCAGGCTCTCCAGCCGTTCGATCAGGGGAGTGGCCATTTCCGGTATGATTTCATATCGATTTTCTCGCTGCCGCGTGTGACGATGTCCAAGACCGAGATCCAATCGCCGAATGCACCGGCTGCCATCGGCACCTACTCGCAGGCGATTCGCACCGGCGACACCGTGTACCTGTCCGGACAGATCGGCCTCGAACCGAAAACGGGCGAGCTCGTTTCCGGCATCGACGCGCAGATCGAGCGCGTCTTCCAGAATCTCGGCGCAGTCGCCCAGGCTGCCGGCGGCGGCTTCCAGAACATGGTTCGAATCACTGTCTATCTGACCGACCTGAACCACTTCGCCAAGGTGAACGAAGCCATGGCGCGTCATTTCGGCAAGCCCTATCCTGCGCGCGCCGCGGTCGGTGTGGCAAGCCTGCCGCGCGGTGCGCTGGTCGAAGTCGATGCGATCATGGACGCGGGAGTCGAACGTCTGCGCGGCGACAGCGACTAGGCGGAGCTCGGCGCGCCTCGCAGCCGAGCGGCAAAAACCGATGCGGCCCAAGGCAGCCTCGCCCGATGCGCCGCAACGCCGTGCAGCGCCGGCGCCGGCCGGAATAAACGCATCGGCTGCCCAGGCCGCAAGCGCTGTTCCGGCCGACGTCGCGCCCAAGCTGGCGAAGCTTGGCATCCGCGCCTGGAACGACCTGATCCTGCACTTACCCTTGCGCTACGAGGACGAGACGCGGCTCGTGCCGCTCGCCTCGGCGCCCAGCGGTGAGGTCGTGCAGGTCGAAGCCACGGTATTGAACGCCGAAGTGCAGTATCGACCGCGCCGCCAGCTCGTGGTCCGGGTCGAGGACGCGGGCGAGGAGCTGACGCTGCGCTTTCTGCACTTCTATCCGAGCCAGCTCAAGCAATTCACGACCGGCACCCGGGTACGGCTTCTGGGCGAGATTCGGCGCGGCATGTTCGGTGCCGAAGCGATTCACCCGCGCTACCGCATCGTACGAGGTGACGTACCGCTGGCCGCCACGCTCACTCCGGTCTACCCGACCACCGCGGGTCTCGCTCAGCACACCGTCCGCGCGCTGGTCAGCCGCGCGCTCGCGCAATGCGACCTGGGCGATACGCTGCCGCAGGCGCTGGCTGCCGAGTTGAAGCTGCCGGGATTTGCCGAAGCGGTTCGATTCCTGCATGCGCCGCCGCCGGACGTTGCGCTCGACGCCTTGGAGGAGCGCTCGCATCCGGCCTGGGTTCGGATCAAGTTCGACGAGCTGCTTGCGCAGCAGCTCTCCATGCGCTCGAGCTACCGCCGCCGCCGGCTGCGCGCCGCGCCGGCCTTGCCCGCGCGCGGTCACCTGCTGCGCAAGCTCCTCGATACGCTGCCGTTCGCACTCACGCCGGCACAGCATCGCGCCGTCGCGCAGATTCGCTCCGATCTTGCGCGCGCGCATCCCATGCAGCGTCTGCTGCAGGGCGATGTCGGCAGCGGCAAGACCGTAGTGGCCGCCGCCGCGGCGCTGCAGGCGATCGAGAACGGCTGGCAGGTGGCGGTGATGGCGCCGACCGAGATCCTTGCCGAGCAGCATTACCTCAAGTTCAGCGCCTGGCTCGCGCCGCTGGGCGTCGAGGTGATATGGATCGCAGGCGGGCAGGGGAAACGACCACGCGCTCTAGCGCGCAAGCGCCTGCTCGAGGCGCAGCCGCTGGTTGCCGTCGGAACCCATGCGTTGATCCAGGACGCCGTGACCTTTCCGCGCCTGGCGCTCGCCATCGTGGACGAGCAGCACCGCTTCGGCGTGCGCGAGCGGCTGGCCCTGGGAGAGAAAGGGTCGGCCGCCTCGGAACCGCATCGGCTCATGATGAGTGCCACGCCGATTCCGCGCACGCTGGCGATGAGCTTCTATGCCGATCTCGACGTGAGCGTGATCGACACGCTGCCGCCGGGCCGCACGCCGATCGCGACCAAGCTCGTGAGCGCGCGCCGGCGCGAGGAAGTGTTCGCACGCGTGCGCGATGCGTGCGTCGGCGGCGGACAGGCGTACTGGGTCTGTCCCTTGATCGAGGAGTCGGAGACATTGCAGCTGCAGACGGCCATCGCGACCCATGAGGCGATCCAGCAGGCGTTTCCGGAGTTGACCGTGGGTCTCGTGCACGGCCGGCTTGCGCCGGCGGAAAAGGCCGATGTGATGGCGCGCTTCAAGGGGGGCGAGATCCGCCTCCTGGTCGCGACCACCGTGATCGAAGTCGGCGTGGACGTGCCGAACGCGACCTTGATGGTGATCGAGAACGCCGAACGCATGGGGCTTGCGCAGCTGCACCAGCTGCGCGGACGCGTGGGGCGGGGGCGCGAGGCGAGCGTCTGCATCCTCATGTATGAGACGCCACTGTCCGAGCTGGCGCGCGCACGGTTGAAGATCGTCTACGAGACTGCCGACGGTTTCGAGATCGCGCGCAAGGACCTGGAGCTGCGCGGGCCGGGAGAATTGCTCGGCGCGCGCCAAAGCGGCGTGCCTATGCTGCGCTTTGCCGATCTCGGGACGGATCTCGCGTTGCTGGAAAAGGCGCGCTCGGCCGCCGAGCGCATGCTCGAGCTCGAGCCGGAGCTCGCGCGTGCGCATCTCGAGCGCTGGTTCGGCTCGCGTCACGACTATCTCAACGCATGAATCGCGTGCACGCGCGCGATCGGCCCGCGCGGGCGCATCGGCTATACTGCGCGGCTGAGATTCGGCCCAAAGATCGCCGTGAATGGATCGCCACGAACCGTGTGTGATGCAGGCCGGGAGCGCGACGGACAGGCGATCGCGCAGCGGCCGGCGACAGGTGCCAAGACCATCGTGACGTTGAGGGAGCGACTCGATATCTACGAGCAGCTGATGCGGCTGGACAAGCCTATCGGCATCCTGCTCCTGCTGTGGCCGACGCTCTGGGGCCTCTGGCTTTCGTCGTACGGTTACCCGAACCCGGGCATACTGGTGATCTTCGTTCTCGGCGTGGTGCTCATGCGCTCGGCCGGCTGCACCGTGAACGACATCGCCGACCGCAATTTCGATCCGCAGGTCGAGCGCACGCGCGAACGGCCGCTCGCCCGGCGCGCGATTCCGGTGGCCGAGGCGATCGCGCTCGCCGCGGTACTCTTCCTGCTCGCGTTCGCCCTGGTGCTGCAGTTGAATCGCCTGACGATCCAGCTTGCGTTGGTCGCGCTTGCGCTGGCCGTGATCTATCCTTTCCTCAAGCGCGTGTTCTGGCTGCCGCAGGCCTGGCTCGGCATCGCCTTCGGCTTCGGCATCCCGATGGCATTCGCCGCCCATCAGAACGCGATTCCTCCCGTGGCCTGGTGGCTGCTCGGGGCGAACGTGTTCTGGACGATCGCCTACGATACCGAATATGCGATGGTCGACCGCAACGACGACGTGCGCATCGGCATGAAAACCTCGGCCATCCTGTTCGGCGAGCGCGACGTGTTCTTCACCATGCTCTGCCAGGCGCTGTTCCTCGGAGCGATGCTTTGGATCGGCGTGCGCTTCAATCTCGGGACCATGTATTTTCTCGGCATTGCAGCTGCCGCGGCGCTCGCGGTGCGGCAGTATTTCATCCTGCGCCCGCGCACGCGCGAGACGAGCTTCAAGGCCTTCCTGCACAACAACTGGATCGGCGCCGCGATATTCGCCGGCATCGTGGCCGATTTCGCCCTGCGTATTCCCGCGCCCTGGATTCGAGTCAATTAGCGAGCTTTCAGTAATGCCTTACCGCTCGCTCCCTCACTTGCAGTGCGCGCATCGGCATGCAGGCCGATGCCGTTCGCCCGGCGCGGACCATGGTCCGCGAATTCCCGGCCTCACCCCCCAGCCCCTCTCCCAGGGGGAGAGGGGAGCGTACTGCGGAAAGCGGCTTTTCAGCCACTTTCCGGGCCGATAACAAAGCGAGCCGGCGATGGCCTATCGCGACCTGCGCGATTTCCTGAGCCAGCTCGAAGCGCGCGCAGAGCTGCGCCGCGTCCGCGCCGAGATCGATCCGAACCTCGAAATGACCGAGCTCTGCGACCGGGTGCTGAAAAAGCGCGGTCCCGCACTGCTGTTCGAGCGCGTGAAGGGCCATGCGATGCCGGTGCTCGGCAATCTCTTCGGCACGCCGGAGCGCGTGGCGCTCGCCATGGGTCGCAACACGCTCGCCGAATTGCGCGAGCTGGGCGAGCTGCTGGCGCAGCTGCGGGAGCCCGAGCCGCCGAAGGGCCTGCGCGATGCCTGGGAGAAGCTCCCGCTGGTGCGGCAGATCCTCGCCATGGCGCCGAAGCGCATTGCGCGCGCGCCTTGCCACGAAGTCGTGCTGGAAGGCGATGCGGTCGACCTCGGTCGCTTCCCCGTCCAGACTTGCTGGCCGGGGGACGCCGGTCCGCTCATCACCTGGGGCCTGGTGATCACGCGCGGTCCGCAGCGCCGGCGCCAGAACCTCGGCATCTATCGCATGCAGGTCGTCGGCCGCAATCGGGTCATCATGCGCTGGTTGGCGCATCGCGGCGGCGCGCTCGACTTTCGCGATCACACGCTGGCGCACCCGGGCACGGCGTTTCCGGTCGCGGTCGCGCTCGGCGCCGATCCGGCCACGATCCTGGGCGCCGTCACCCCGGTTCCGGATACGCTGTCGGAATATCAGTTCGCGGGGCTGCTGCGCGGGGGGCGCACCGAGCTGGTGAAATGCATCGGGTCGGATCTCGACCTGCCGGCACACGCGGAGATCGTGTTCGAAGGGTCGATCCGCCCGAACGACACAGCGCTGGAGGGGCCGTTCGGCGATCACACCGGCTACTACAACGAGCAGGAGCGCTTTCCGGTGCTGACCATCGAGCGCATCGGCATGCGGCGCGATCCGATCTACCACTCCACCTACACCGGCAAGCCGCCCGACGAGCCCGCGGTGCTCGGGATGGCGTTGAACGAGGTGTTCGTGCCGCTCATCAAGCGCCAGTTTCCCGAGATCGTCGATTTCTATCTGCCGCCCGAAGGCTGTTCCTACCGCATGTCGGTGGTGAGCATCCGTAAGAGCTATCCCGGCCATGCCAAGCGGGTGATGTTCGGCATCTGGAGCTATCTGCGCCAGTTCATGTACACCAAGTTCATCATCGTCACCGACGACGACGTCGACGTGCGCAACTGGAACGACGTGGTGTGGGCGCTGACCACGCGGGTCGACCCGCGCCGCGATACGCTGATCGCGGATGCCACCCCCATCGACTACCTGGATTTCGCCAGCCCCGTGGCGGGTCTGGGATCGAAGATGGGCATCGATGCCACCAACAAGTGGCCCGGGGAGACGGAGCGCCAGTGGGGCACGCCGATCACGATGGATGCCGAGGTCAAGCGCCGCATCGATGCGCTGATGACTGAACTAGGCCTGTAGCGCACTCAACGGCGTCATTCCCGCGCAGGCGGGAATCCAGGCCTCTTCCATCCAGGCCTCTTTCTCTGGGCCCCCGGTTACACGGGGGCGACGGCGCTCTCGGAATCGCCTGCCACAGTAGATAAAGACCAACGCAGCGCTCACTTACCTGCGTGCTTGGCGCAGAAACCCGCGATGATCTCGGCAAACGCCGCCGGCTCGTCCAGCATGGGGAAGTGCCCCGAGCCCGCCATCACCTGGATCGGGATATGCGGCGCGGCTTGCTCGAAGCGTTCGCGCCCCGCGATGGTCGGCCCGCGCTTGCCGTACAGGATCATCGCCGGGCGCTGGATCGCTTTCGCCGCTGCGCCCACGTCGAATTGCCGGATCGCCCACATCACGTCCACCATCGCGCGCGCACCCGCCTTGTTGCGGTCGATGTTCCAGCGCGCCAGGCGCGCATCGTCTACCTGCGCCACGCGCTCCCCCATCTGCTGTGCCGTCTGCGTGGGGAGGCCGAAATTGCCTTCGACGTGACTCCAGTTCGCGGCCCACTCGGCTTCGGTGCGAAAGGGCGTCTCGACGATCACCGTCGAGCGGGTGCGACGGGGATAGCGGCTGGCGAATGCGACGCAGATGCTGCCGCCGATCGAGCAGCCCGAGACGTGCGCCGAATCGAGGCCCAGCGCCTGCATGAAGCCGGCGAGCGCGTCGGCGTAGTCCTCGACGCTGTAGTGGCGTCCGATCGCGTCGGAGTCACCGTGTCCGGGCATGTCCCAGGCGAGCACCCGCATGCGCGGCAGCAAGTGCGGCAGGACCTCGATGTATTGCCAGCACGACGCGCCGTTGGTATGGATGAGAATCAGCGGCTCGCCGCTGCCCGCCTCCTGGTAGTGCTGGCGGCCGTGCCCGTGGACGGCGACAAAGCGGTCGTGAGCGGCGAGCAGCGGGGTATTGGTCATGCGAATCTCCGAGTGGCGTTTGATTGAGATGGGTGGTGTCCGGTCGCCGAACGGAAAGGTCCGCTCAGGCCGCGCTGGCGCGAGCGCTCGTATCCGGGCGGCGCGACGTGACCCGCGGTGCGATTTCGTTCGCGAACAGCTCCAGCGTCGCCGGGGTCGCCGTCGCGTTGGTGAGCAGCACGTACTCCACGCCACCGTCGGCGAGGCGCTGCAGGCGCTCGACGATCTCGTCCGGCGTGCCGATGAGTGGCGCATCGTCGGCGCGGATTTCATCGTCGGTCAGCGCCTGGACCTCCTGCTTGCTCCTGCGCGCGAGCTCGCCGATGTTGGCGATCGTCTCGCGCCGCCGCTCGTAGGCCCGCCTGCGCTCGGATTCGTTGCGCACGATGTGCAGCGCGCGCGCAACGCCCACCCGTCCAGCATCGCGCGCTAGCCCCTGCGATTCCAACGCGTCGAGGTAGGTCTCTATCCGCGCGAGCGTCAGCTCGACGTTCCCGAGTTGGTCGAGCAGCAGGTTGTAATTGCCCTGCCCGACACGCTGGATCGACTCGGGGCTTCCCGCCGCCATCCAGATCGGCGGATGCGGCTGCTGGATCGGCGCCGGCTCGACCATGACGTCCCGATAGCGCCAGAATTTGCCGTCGAACGAGAACCGGCCCTGCGTGGTCCACGCCTTCAGCATGAACTCGAGGCATTCGTTGAAGCGATCCCACGCCTCGTCCATCGGCACGCAAAACGCGTCGAACTCGACCTTGCGGTAGCCGCGGCCCACGCCGAGCTCGACGCGTCCGCCCGACAGTACGTCGAGCGTTGCCACCTGCTCGGCGAGCAGCGCCGGGTTATGCCACGGCAGCACCACGACTGCCGTTCCCAGGCGGATGCGCTGCGTGCGTGCGGCGAGATATGAGAGCAGATTGAGCGACGCGGACAGCTGGCCGTAGCCGGTGAAGTGGTGCTCGACCATGAAAACGCTCTCGTAGCCCAGCCGGTCCGCGGCTACGATGTATTCGATGAAGTCGCTATAGCCGTAGCTATCACCCAGCGGGTCGCGGTTTCCAACCCGGGCGCCGCCGAAAAGTCCGAATCGCATGATGCCGCTCCGTGTAGCAACCTTACTGTAGTGCGGCCTACCCGGTCGTGCAAGCCGATGCCACCATAGCGCTTTTACTGTGGCGGAACCGGCAGCAGCGTATCGGTGCTCAGCTGCGGCAGCGTGCCGCCGCGGCTGTATGCCCATTGCAGCAGCGCGTCGAATATCGCCTGCGCGTTGCCATTGTGAACCTTGGGATGATTGATGAAGCAGGCGACGATCCAGCGCCGCCCGGTGGCGTCGAGCACGTAGCCGGCGATCGCGCGCACGCCGTTGATGGTGCCGCCCTTGATGTGCGCCTGGCGTGCGTAGCTCAGATGCTTGAAGCGGCGCAAGGTACCGTCGACCCCGACCACCGGCATCGAGGCGATGAATTCCGGCATGACGGGGCTGCGCCAGGCGGCGGCCAGCATCGCGCTCAAGCCCCTCGCGCTGACGCGCTCGATGCGCGAAAGCCCCGAGCCGTTTTCGATCACCAGCTCGGGCAGATCGAGCCGTTTCTGCGCCAGCCATTGCTTTACGGCGCGGTCGGACTTCTCGGGCGTGGCGGGGGGGCCGAACGCCGCCGCACCGAGCGCGAGGTAAAGCTGCCGCGACATGGCGTTGTTGCTGTATTTGTTGATGTCGCGCACGACTTCGGACAGCGCGGGCGACTCGTGCGCCGCGAGCAGCCGCGCACCGTGCGGCACCACGCCATCGCGCACGCTGCCGGTCAGGCGTCCGCCGAGCTCGCCCCAGAGCTGCCGGAAGAGCCCGCCGGCGTAGATCTGCGGCGAGAGGATGCTGTAGTGGCGCGACTGTTCACCGCACAGCACGGAGTAGTTGCCGGCGAAAACGAGCTGCGCGCCGCCGCCTGGCTCCGCGCCCATCTCGGTCTTCACGCGCGCACGCCAGTCGCCGCACGGCGCCGCGTCGAGGGTGAGCTGATTGACGATACGCAGCTCGGCCAGCGGCGGGTCGGCCTGGATGCGAACGCGCTTGCTGTTCGTGTCGGGGGTGAAGGTCAGCCGCACCGCTTTGTGGTTCACGAGCAGCGCATCGGGAAGCGTGTTGTAGACCTGCAGCGGCTCGTTGTCGAAGTGGCCCGGATCGCCGGGGTCGAAGCCGTAATAGCTGCGATCCAAAACCAGGTCACCGCGGATCTCCTGCACGCCGCGCGCGCGCACGCCGCGAAGCAGCAGCCAGAAGTTCTCGATCGTGAGCTTGGGATCGCCGTGGCCACGCAGGACCAGGTCGCCCGTGAGAATTCCATCGGCCAGCGGCCCGGTTGCAAAAGCCTCGGTGGACCAGGTGAACGCGGGTCCGAGCATCTCGAGTCCCGCGTACGTGGTCACGAGCTTCATCACGGAGGCCGGGCTCATCGAGCGCTCGGCGTTGTGCGCCAGCACCGGGCGCTGCGCCGCCGCTTCCTGCAGCACGATCGAGACTGCATCGGGCGGTATTCCGGTCGTGCGCAAGGCCGCCTCGACACTCGCCGGCAGCGCTGCCGCTGGGGCCGCTACCGCCGAGGCTGCTGCCGCCGAGGCTGCTGCCGCTGGGACCGCCGTCACCGAGGCCGCCGTGAGCGCCAGGGCGAGCACGCATGCGGCGATCAGGCGCACGAATCCAGGCATTCGATCGTGCGCTCGATGAGCAATCGCCATTCGTCGTCGGCGATGACGTAGGGGGGCATGAAGTACACCGTGTTGCCGATCGGGCGCAGCAGCAGCTCGCGCGCGAGCGCCTGCGCATGAAACTCGCGTGCGAAGGCTGGATTCGCGCTCGCCACTTCGAATGCCCAGATCATTCCCAGGTTGCGATAGTCGCGCACGCGCGGGTGCCGGGCAAGCGGTTGCGCCAGGGCGCAAAAGCGCGCGGCCTTCTCCCGGTTGGCGGCGATCACGCCGTCCTGCTCGAAGATATCCAGCGTCGCCAGCGCCGCGCGGCAGGCGAGCGCATTGCCGGTATACGAGTGCGAATGCAGGAAAGCGCGTGTGACCGCGTCGGCATAGAAGGCGTCGTACACCGCATCCGAAGTCATGACGACGGACAAGGGCAGGTAGCCGGCCGTGATCCCTTTCGACAGGCACAGAAGGTCCGGGGCGATGCCCGCCTGCTCGCAAGCGAAGAGCGTCCCGGTGCGGCCGAACCCGGTCATGATCTCGTCCGCGATCAGCAGGACTTCGTACCGGGTGCAGAGCGCTCGTGCACGCACGAGGTAAGCCGGATGGTACATGCCCATGCCGCAGGCGCCTTGCACCAGCGGCTCCAGGATGAGGGCCGCGGTGCCTTCGGCGTGGCGTTCGAGATGGCGTTCGAGCCGATCGGCGCAGGCGTGCGCATGTGCTTCGGCGTTCATTCCTGCGGGTGCGAGCCGCGAATCGGGACTCGGCGTCTGGATCGACGCCCGCAGCAGCGGCGCATACACGTCCTTGAACAAGGCGACGTCCGTGACCGACAGCGCGCCGAGGGTTTCCCCGTGGTAACTCTGTGCCAGGCTCACGAACTCGTTCTTGGCGGTCCGACCGCGATTGCGCCAGTAGTGGAAGCTCATCTTGAGCGCGATCTCGGTGGCCGAGGCGCCGTCGGAGCCGTAGAAGCAATGCCCGAGCGAACCGGGTGCGACGCGCGCCAGGCGCTCGGAGAGCGCCACCACCGGCTCGTGCGTGCAGCCGGCAAGGATCGCATGCTCGAGCCGGCCCAGCTGGTCGATCAGCGCCGCGTTGATGCGGGCATTGGCGTGGCCGAAGAGGTTCACCCACCACGAGCTGATCGCATCGAGGTAGCGCCGGCCGTCGAAGTCGTACAGCCATACCCCTTGGCCGCGCGCGATCGGAACGGGCGGCTGCGCTTCGTGCATCTTCATCTGGGTGCACGGATGCCAGACTGCATGCAGGCTGCGAGACACAAGCGTGTTGCTATCAGTCATGGGGGGTGGCTGCCAACACTTGCGCGGCAAGCTGACTCACAATCCCAGCTCAAGCGTGCACGCGCGTTCGTCGTAGAGCGAAGACGTGGCTGGCATTGTAATTGCTCATGAGCGCGTGGCGCCGGTGTGTCGTTGAGGAGTGGACGCTCGATGGAGATTCTAGAGTGCATCACGGAGCAGATATCTGGCAATCGGCTGCCGTTGGTCGGGGTTACGGTGGCCGCGGTTCCGTGCCCCGATACCCCCATCATCCTGAGCTTGCACTGGCATGGGTTTCGCAAGCAAGCGCCGGTCGATGACGCGGCGGGCGAAGTCGCCCTGGCGAGCGTTCCGAGCACTTCCCTGCAGCTCAACGAACGCTGGCGCGATCTGCTCGATGTCGACGTGGCGACCCTGGAAGCAGGCTGGGAGCTGGGTGCCTGGGATGTGGTGCGCGCCGAGTATGCGCCCTGCATGCGGCCGGGGGCAGCCGCGGCCGAAGCGGTCGACTGTTTGCGTGCGTTCGGCGCCTGTCCGGTGCCGTATCGAGGCAGCGACTTGTTCGTGGCCGAAGCGCCGGACATGGACGAGCTCATTCAGATCGCGGCCCAGTCGGGTTATCTCTGCTGGCAGTTCCGGCCCGTGCACGGCGGCATCTGGAGCGATGTGCAAGGCGATGCCACGCTGAACGCGGATGGCACGCGTACGCCGCACTGTCCGCTCGCACCGGTGCGCCCGCAATGCGAGGGCAAGCGTCGTACCGTGTACCGGTTCGGCGAATCCTCGGGGTTGGGGCGCCATTCCGTTTCCTGAGGCGGCGATCCGGCGCATCCATGGGTGCGCCCCCTCTGGTACAGTCGCGACCATCGCGATTTCTCACGACCGGAGCCGGTATGACATTGAAGCTCCCCGGGCATGGCCGCTACGACTATTCGCCCATCATCGAGCGCAAGGACTACAGCTGGCCCGGCGGCAAGCGACTCGCGTTCTGCCTCACGACCAACATCGCGGTGCACGCGTTTCTCAAGGGGCGCGGCCACGACAACGCCAAGCACGGCGAGCCGCAGACACCGCGCAACTACTCCTGGCGCGATTACGGCAACCGCATCGGCATCTGGCGGCTGTTCGATCTCGCCGACGAGCTCGGCATCCCGCTCGCGCACAACACCAACAGCCTGCTCTACGACGAGGCGCCGCAGATCTTCCAGCGCATCCGCGCGCGCGGCGACGAGATCATCGCCCATGGGCGCACCAACGCGGAGAACCTCAACGACTTCCGCTGGGAGGAAGACGAAGCACGCCTTATCCGCGAGGTCACGGCGACCTTCACGCGCAACGAGGGCAAGCCGCCCAAGGGGTGGCTGAGCGGCGGCTCCTACGAGCACACCTGGACGCCGGACCTGCTGAAGGAAGCGGGCTATCTCTACTTCAGCGACTGGCCCTGCGACGATCAGCCGATGTGGCTTAGAACCCGCTCGGGCCCGATCCTGTCGGTGCCGTACCCGGTGGAGTTGAACGACTCGCCCCAGATCATTCACCGCCAGCACACGGGGCGCGAGTTCTGCGACATGCTGGTGGACCAGTTCGAGGAGATGATCGAGCAGTGCGCGAAGCATCCGCTCGTGTTCAACGTCTCCATCCACCCGCACACGTTCGGCTATCCGTTCCGGTTGCGCCCGTTGCGCAAGGCGTTGCAGCATTGCTTTGCGCACAAGCTCATGGGCGAGCGAGTGTGGAAATGCCGCCCCGGAGATATTGCGGAATACTGCCTGAGACTCGAGCCCGGCATCGTGCCCGGTGGTTGATCTGCAACGCACGCGGTTTTCCAAGCACGGCAGAAGACAAGAGAGTTGCATTCAGCTTCCGCTGAAAATTGTGTGCGTCCCTATTACGTAACGCTAGGCGCAAGTTTTACCGGAGCGGAAAGTAGGTATGTCGCGGCTGAAGCAACAATGATCATTGGCAAATTGGCGTTTTCTTTTCCTCTACGCTGTCGCGGGACGACGAGGAAAGGGACGGAAGTTGCAAAGAGGTCCTTGCTACGCACTGCGCTTAGAGTCGTCGGCGGTTACGTCCCGACCCTTGTCAAATTGGAGAGAGCCATGACGTCCATTACGGGGATTGCCAAACAATTCTTTGATGCGTGCGAAACAGGCAAAGGATGGGAGGGATGCAAGGAGTACTGCAAAACGGATGCTACTTTTTCTGCTCAAGCTGAACCGCTTGCTAGCGTGAAGACTCTGCAGCAGTACACGGACTGGATGAAGGGCTTGCTCACATTTGTTCCTGACGGACGATATGAACTGAAGTCGTTTGGCACTGATGATGAGCGGAAGAGCGTCTGTGCATATGGCGTCTTTTCTGGCACCCATACTGGCCAAGGTGGCCCCTGCCCACCAACTGGCAAGAGTGTAAAGACCGACTATGTGTATGTGATGGATTTTGACGGTGAGAAGATCCGGCACATGACAAAGATCTGGCATGCTGGAATGGCCATGAAGGAGCTCGGCTGGACATAGCGCCTACCGTGTGTTGGAGCAGACCCGTCCAACAGCGGCGCTTCGCTTGCTGTTGTCCGGCTGCTCAACACGATCGTTAGGCGTCATACTGAGCGTTCGATGGACGATACTGAAATTCATCGCCGACCGAAACCTCTCGCAGCGATCCAAGCGGATTCCGAGAGGATGGGATTCGGATTCGCGTCGGAGGAGAAGACCGGAGCGTTGCTGGCGGCCATTGCCGCATCTAAGCCCGGAGGGCGTTTCCTCGAACTTGGCACTGGCGTCGGTCATGGAACGGCTTGGATCCTGGAAGGGTCCGATCAATTGTCGCGCCTTGAGACGGTCGATTCGGACCCGGATTCGGTCGCGATTGCGCGCCGTCATCTCGGCATGGACCCGCGCGTTACATTTCACATTGCCGATGGAGCCGAGTTCATCAACGGCGCGCGGGGAAAATTCTACGAACTGATTTTTGCTGACGCTTGGCCTGGGAAGTTCAGCTACCTCGACGAAACACTGTCGCTTCTAAGCGTTGGTGGCGTATACGTCGCAGATGACCTTCTTCCTCAACGAAACTGGCCGGAAGGCCAAGGTTCAAGGGTGCCAGAATTTCTCGACGCGCTTGAGTGCCGCGAGGGTTTCATCACCGTTAGGCTCGCGTGGGCATCCGGAATAGTATTGGTGGTGCGCACTGACGCCCAACCCCGCCATGCAGCGGACAATCACCAGCGGCCTTCGTCCGCTGGCTCCTGCCCCTGATGGCCACCGTTGGCGTCAATCCAAGTGGAGGTCGGAGAATGGGGCAGGTTCGGGTTGAGAGCTTTGCCATCTCACTTGACGGATACGGAGCGGGTCCGGATCAGGACATTAACAATGGGCTCGGGGTGGGCGGGGAGGACTTGCACCAGTGGTTCATCCCAACACGCACGTTCCAGAGAACCCACGGTGCGGGCGATGGCACGACCGGGGCCGACGACGATTTTGCCGCGCGGGGATTCAGAAACATCGGAGCGTGGATACTGGGGAGGAACATGTTCGGACCGATTCGCGGTCCTTGGCCCGATTCGAACTGGAAAGGCTGGTGGGGTGACAACCCACCGTACCACGTGCCCGTTTTCGTGCTGACTCATCACGCGCGTTCGCCCGTTGAGATGGAAGGCAATACGACGTTCCATTTCGTCACGGGCGGCATTCACGAGGCGCTAGACCAGGCGCGCGAAGCGGCGAACGGCATGGATGTGCGCATTGGTGGAGGGCCCAATGTGATTCAGCAGTATCTTCGAGAGGCTCTCATTGATGAACTGCACGTCGCGATTGCGCCGGTCCTGCTGGGTCGGGGCGAGCGGTTGTTCGAGCGGGTGGACCTGCGGGCTCTAGGATATGAATGCGTGCAGTTCGCAGCGTCTGAGAAAGCCACCCATGTGGTACTCCGACGCCCGAGGAAATGACGCTTAACAACCGGGGCGCTATGCCGCATTCCACTGAATGAGCAACTGATGCCTAAGATTGCCATCGCATCCGTTCCTGGTCGTACAGGCTCGGGCTATCCAGCTCCGTTCGATGCTCCGTGCGCAAGTCGGACGCGCCGTCGTCTGGGTGATGCCGGGGGGCTGCGCGACTTTGGCGTAAATTTGATGACGCTGCCGCCGGGCGGATGGTCTGGAGATCGGTTCACGCAACCCGAGCGATCTCACCACTTGCTCTGACATCGATATGATGAGCTCGAACACAGATGGTCGGTTTGTGCACAAAGATGGCTCGCCGTATGCGTAGCCGCACGCCATCGGTGTTGCTCAACGCGCAGGGCGGAGGCAGCGATGCGGCCTAACAAGCGGTTGGAGCCGACGCGCTCCAGTGGGCGTCGCCCGCCTGCGCTTGCGGCTCAACCGCACCGTTGGGCGCCACATCCGCTGCAGGATCAACCCGACTGCACGTAACCAACGACAATGCGCACTGGACTATTCTTGCTCGCCGGGTTACTGCTGCTGGCTGCATTCCTCATTCTCGGGAAGCTGTTCTCTACAAACTATCCCGGCGCCACACTGACGGCAGCAATTGGATACATCGCTGTATGGTTCATCGTTGCCGCACTGAACATGTGGATCGGAATCGCCAAAGCCGGCTACTCGGTAGCTGAGGAGCTTCCTATATTTGCCCTTATCTTCCTGGTCCCTGCAGCCGTCGCGATTGTTCTCAAATGGAAGTTCCTGTGAAGCGACGGTTTCATGCCACAGTGCGGCCTAACCGTGCGCAGCGGACGCTCACCGGCGTGCTTCGCCGCCGGTTCCGTCCTTCACCCACCAGCTTGCTCTCATTTCACGTCTTCAGATTGCGTAGTCTTCGGGCTCGCCCTGCATCGCCTTGTCGATGGCGGCGCGCGTCAACTGCGGCGCGAACAGCTCGATGAACGCGTAGGCGAATCCGCGCAGGTAGGCGCCGCGCCGCATGGCGAGCCGCGTCATGTTGGAAGGGAACAGATGCTTCGCTTCCAGCGCGCGCAGCGCCTTGTCCTGCTCCGGCTCGAACGCCATCGAGGCGATGATCCCGACGCCGAGGCCGTCGGCGACATAGGTCTTGATCACGTCGGCATCCATGGCGGTGAGCACGATCTCCGGCTCGATCAATTGCTTGGCGAACGCCTCGTCGATGTGCGGCCGGCCCGTGAAACCGGCTTCATAGGTGATGAGCGGGTGTTTCGCCAGCAGCGGCAAGGTCAGGACCTTGGCCTGCAGCAGGGGGTGCTGCGCCGGAACCACGACGATGTGATTCCACGGGTAGCTCGGAAAGGCGACCAGCTCGGGATGGCCTTCGAGCGCCTCGGTGGCGATTCCGAGATCGGCCTTCCCTTCCAGCACGGAGCGCGCGATCTGATCCGGTGCGCTTTGCTGCAGATGCAGCCGCACCTGCGGATAGCGCTTGCGAAAGCCGCGGATCACCGGCGGCAGGGCATAGCGCGCCTGGGTGTGCGTGGTCGCTATGGTGAGCCGGCCGGTCGTCTGGTTGGCGAACTCCTCTCCGGCGCAGCGCAAATTGTCCTGTTCGCCCAGCAGCCGCTCGATGATGCGCGCGATTTCCTTTCCCGGCTCGGTGAGCCCCGTCAGCCGCTTGCCGCGGCGCTCGAAAATGGCGACACCCAGTTCGTCCTCGAGCTCGCGGATCTGGCGGCTCACGCCGGGCTGCGAGGTGAATAGCGCCTCGGCCACCTCGGTCAGGTTGAAATTACGCTGGATGGCCTCGCGCACCGAGCGTAGTTGCTGAAAATTCACCTTGCCACCTGCATATCCGGTTTTCGCATGTGCTCGTGCGGTTTCGTTCGTTCATCGCACGAGCCGATGTTAGTACATTCTCCCCTCTCGCCACGCAAGGTAACCGCGTGCGCCAAAGAAGCGCGTGCGCAGTGGCAAACGACGAACGCTATCGAAATGGGTGCGCTAGATATTCCGGAATTCCCGCTGACGAGTGAGCAATCGGATCAGCTGAGAACGCTGACAACTTCGCTGAGCGCCGAGCAAGCACTCTGGCTCAGCGGCTACTTCGCCGGGCTCAGCGCGTCGACACGCGCCATCGCCCAGGCCGCGGCCGAGGTGTCGCCGAAGGCGCGCGTTGCCGCCGCTGCCGGCCTCGAAGCGCCGATTCGCACGCTGACCATACTCTACGGCAGTGAAACCGCCAACTGCGCGACACTCGGCCGCAAGCTGGCCGAGGCGGCACGTGCCGCGGGCCTTGCGCCCGAGGTCGTCGACATGGCGCAGTACAAGTCGCGGCGGCTCAAGGAGGCGCAGGACGTCCTCATCATCACCAGCACACACGGCGAGGGCGACCCGCCGCAACCCGCCGCCGAGTTCTTCGAGTTCGTCGAAGGCCGCAAGGCACCGCGCTTGCCGGACCTGCGCTACGCGGTGCTCGCCCTGGGCGATGCGACCTACGAGCGCTTCTGCGAAGCCGGGAAGAGGCTCGATCGCCGGCTGGAAGAATTGGGCGCCACGCGCCTGCAGCCGCGCATCGATTGCGACGTCGATTACGACGATGCGGCCGCGGACTGGACCGAGAAGGTACTGGCGCTGCTGACGACGGAAAAGCACGAGGCTGGCAACACGCCGCTTGCGCCCGCCCGCCCCGTTCCCGCCGTGAGCCTCGTTCGGGCCAAGCCGGCCGCTGCCGTCGACAAGAACAATCCCGCGGTTGCGGCCGTGACGGAGAACCTGGTGCTGACCGGCCGCGGGTCGAGCAAGGAAACGCGCCACGTCGAATTGTCGCTGGGCGATTCCCGTCTCGACTACCGGCCGGGCGATGCCCTGGGTTTCGTGCCGCAAAACGATCGGGCGGCGGTGGAATCCATCCTGGAAACGTTGGCGTTTCCCGCCGCCACGCCGGTCTCGCTGAAGAAGGGCGATGCGCCGCTGGAGGCCGCGCTCGGACGGGACCTCGAAATCACCATCGCGACGCCGCGCTTCCTTCAGCATTGGGTGGAGTTGAGCGGCGCTGCGGCACTCAAGCGCCTGACCGAAGATGCGCACGCCGAGGAACGCGCGGCGTTTCTCGGAACGCATCATATCGTCGACATCCTCCGGCGCTTCCCCGTGCCCGGGATCCAGGCGCAGCAATTCGTTGCCGGCTTGCGCCCCTTGCAGCCCAGGCTCTACTCGATTGCCTCGAGCAGCGCCGCGCTTCCCGGAGAAGCGCATCTGACGGTGGCGACCGTTCGCTACGAGCTGCATGGCCAGACACGCATGGGCGTTGCTTCCGGATATCTCGCGACGCGCGGCGTGCCTGACGCCCGGATTCCAGTCTATGTCCAATCCAATCCGCTGTTCCGATTGCCCGAAGACGACAGGCCCATCCTCATGATCGGCGCCGGGACCGGTGTCGCGCCCTATCGGGCATTCCTGCAGGAACGCGAAGCGCATGGCGCTAACGGAAAGACGTGGCTCTTCTTCGGCGAACGCCACTTCCGCACCGATTTTCTCTACCAGACGGAGTGGCAGGAATTCCTGAAAAGCGGGGTGCTGACTCGCATGAACGTCGCTTTCTCGCGCGATTGCGCGCAGAAGGCCTACGTCCAGCATCGCATGCTGGAGCACGCCCGCGACATTTACGCCTGGCTGGAGGAAGGCGCCAACGTTTACGTTTGCGGCGATGCTGCACGCCTGGCCCCCGACGTGCATCGGGCGCTCGTGCAAATCGTTGCCCGGCAAGGCGGACTGGAAGCCGAATCGGCAGAAGAGTACGTGCGCACGCTGCAGCGCGATCGCCGTTACCAACGGGATGTCTACTGATGGTCACGACTGAACCCATCGACCGCAGCCACGATCTGTCGCAGCCGCTGGAGAAGCTCAGCACCGACGAAGCGCTGAAGGCGGGCAGCGATCAGCTGCGCGGCACCATCGCGGCGGGACTTCTGGACGAGCTCACCGGCGCCGTCCCGGGTAACGACCCGAAGCTCATGAAGTTCCACGGGATCTATCAGCAGGACGACCGCGACCTGCGCGACGAGCGACGGCGGCAGAGGCTCGAGCCCGCGTATCAGTTCATGGTGCGGGTACGGCTGCCCGGCGGCGTGTGCACGCCCACGCAGTGGCTCAAGCTCGAACAGCTCGCCCGCGCCCATGGCGGGGAAACGCTGCGCCTCACGACACGCCAGACGTTCCAGTTCCACTGGGTGCTCAAGCGCGATCTCAGGGCGACCCTGCAGGGTCTGCATGAAGTGCTGCTGGATACGATCGCGGCCTGCGGCGACGATGCGCGCGGCGTGATGTGTGCGGTCAACCCTCGGATGTCGGCGCTGCACGCTGCCGTTCAAAAGCTCGCGAAGCAGGCGAGCGATCACGCGATCCCGAGAATGCGCGCCTACCACGAAATCTGGTACGGCGAGCAGCGCATTGCGTCGTCCGGCCCGGAAGAGCCGTTCTACGGACGGACGTACATGCCGCGCAAGTTCAAGATCGGCTTCGCGGTCCCGCCGGTCAACGACATCGACGTCTATGCGCAGGACCTGGGCTTCATCGCCATCGGCGGCGGCAGGAAACTGAACGGCTTCAACGTCGCGATCGGCGGCGGCATGGGCCGAACCGACCGCGCGCCGGAAACCTACCCGCGGCTCGCCGATGTCATCGGCTACGTGCCGGCCAGTCAGCTGCTCGCCACGATCGACGCGGTCATGTCGGTGCAGCGCGACTACGGCGACCGGCGCGACCGGGCTCATGCCCGCTTCAAGTACACGATCGACGACAAAGGGCTGGATTGGATCAAAGGCGAGATCGAAAGCCGCCAGGGCTTTGCCTTGCAGCCGGCGCGTGCGAATCGGTTCACGTCCAACGGAGACGACTTCGGTTGGGTCGAGGGTGCCGACGGCTACGGCCACTACACGCTCTTCATCGAGAACGGCCGCATCGCCAATGGGCATGGCTGCCGTGTCATGGACAGCCTGCGCGAGATTGCGCGGCATCATCGCGGCACGTTGCGCCTGACGCCGAACCAGAACCTGATCATCGCCGACGTTGCGCCCGCCGAGCGGGCGCGCATCCAGGCATTGCTGGACGAACACGGGCTCGACGCGCTCAACCGTCAAAGCGCATTGCGCCTCAATTCGATGGCCTGCGTCGCGCTGCCGACCTGCGGGCTCGCCATGGCCGAGAGCGAGCGCTACCTGCCGTCGCTGCTCTCGAAGATCGAGACATTGCTGGAAGCGCATCAGCTGTCGCGCAAGGCGATCACGCTGCGGATGAGCGGGTGCCCGAACGGTTGCTCGCGGCCCTATATCAGCGAGATCGGCCTGACCGGCCGCGCGCCCGGCAAATACAACCTCTATCTGGGCGGCGGCTTCCACGGC
Organism: Betaproteobacteria bacterium; assembly: GCA_009377585.1. Lineage (NCBI taxonomy): Bacteria > Pseudomonadati > Pseudomonadota > Betaproteobacteria > Betaproteobacteria bacterium. The sequence goes on along the minus strand of WHTS01000037.1, from coordinate 21,390 downwards.
CAGCGCCTGAACAAGATGTACCTCGAGAACGTGAACGAGGCGGCGATTCTCGACGCGCTGGGCAAGATCGTCGCGCACTACGCACGCGAGCGACGCGGCGATGAGCACTTCGGCGACTTCGTGATCCGCACCGGCTACGTGCCGGAGGTCACCGAGGGTCGCCGTTTCAACGACTAGGGTGAATCGTGAATTCGTCGCAATTCGTCATTCCCGCGCAAGCGGGAATCCAGAACGGGACTCCGCCTGGACCCCCGCGTTCGCGGGGTGACGAACTTCTGACTCAAGACACCAGATCGACAACCGTAAGGAGACGTCATGTCATTGCAGCTGGGCCAAACCGCCCCCGATTTCGAGCAGGACAGCACGCAGGGCCGCATTCGCTTCCACCAGTGGCTGGGAGATTCCTGGGGGATCCTGTTCAGCCATCCGAAGGACTTCACGCCCGTGTGCACGACCGAGCTGGGCGAAGTGGCGCGCCTGAAGCCCGAATGGGACAAACGCAAGGTCAAGGCGATCGGGCTTTCCGTCGACCCGGTCGACGACCACCAGCGCTGGACGCAGGACATCGAGGATACCCAGGGACACGCGCTCAATTTCCCGCTGCTGGCGGATGCGGATCGCAAGGTCTCCACGCTGTACGGCATGATTCATCCCGAATCGGATCCCACGCTGACCGTGCGCTCGGTGTTCGTGGTCGATCCGAACAAGAAGATTCGCCTGATCCTGACCTATCCGCCGAGCGCCGGGCGCAACTTCCTCGAGATCCTGCGCGCGATTGACAGCCTGCAGCTCACCGATAGTCAAAAGGTCGCCACGCCGGTGAACTGGAACAAGGGCGAGCCCGTCATCATCGTCCCCAGCCTCTCCAACGACGAGGCGAAGAAGCGCTTCCCGCAGGGCTGGAACGAAGTGAAACCCTATCTGCGTGTCGTGCAGCTGCCCGACTGAGACACGGCGCAAGGACGGAACGATAGCTGCGGGGCACATCAACGCCGAGGCCGGCTTCGGCGCATGGCCGGCGGGAGAGCGCTTGCTGGTGCAGCTGCGGCACGAAGTGCTGGCCGTCAGCGCGCCCGCACTGTGCTCACCGGCGTTGAGCTCGATCGCTGCCTGAGCCCGTATGGCCTGAGCGCGCGGGAGCTACCGAAGCTCGGCCGTGCGCCTCCGGCCGGCCTGCTCGATCGTCCGGATCACGGCTTCTTCGTTGGCGCGCACGAACTCCAGGCTCTTTCGATCCTTGATCAACAGCCGCTGCAGCAATTCCTCGGGCTTGGGCCTGGCGGCGTCGACCGCGCGGAAATAAGCCACCACGCGCGCGAGGTCGGGTCCGACGCGGTCGACGACGCTTTCCAGGCGGGCGTAGTGGCGGCTATAGGTCATAAGGCTCGCCAGGATGATGTTATTCATCTCGCCCGCGGGCAGGTCGAGCGCGCGCTCGAGCTTCGCGTAAACAGCGCCTCGCGCCAGCATCAGGTCGTCCAGCGGCAATTCGCGGCGATGGTAGCGCTCGTACAACCCTTCCACTTCGCGATAGTGCGCGACCGTCGTACGCGTCTCGCGCGATTGCGTCACGGCGTAGTTGCGCAGCGCCCGGTTCTCGGGCGTGTACCAGCCGTACTTCTGCGCCCCGAACTGCGCCATGGCGCGATAGGTGAGGATGTTGCAGAGCGGCTCCTCGATGCCGTAGGGCAGCTGGAACTGGTCGTGGCAGTCCTCGTGGATCACCAGGTAAATGAAGCGGCCCAGCTCGGCGGAAAGCATCGACGGCGTGACGGGCGTTCCGATCTCGCCCCACACCTCCACCGAACCGAAATACCAATCGCTGTCGGAACCGGCGTCGCGGCACTGCTCGGCGTCGATCTGTTCCAGCCATCGGATCGCAGGGTCCTCGTAGGAGTACGGGAGCACACGCCTGGAGGCGTGACCGCAATAGTCGTAGGCCTCGCGCTCGTCGGTGAGTCGGGCGAAATTGCCTGTTTCCCTGAAGCCGATGGTGCGCTCGAACGCGCGCAGTTCGTCGAGCAACGCCTTCCACTCGGCGGGCAGCTCCGCGGATGCGGGCGAAGCGAGATCGCGCATCGGACCGCAGCCGGCGATCAGCAGCAGCGCGACGCTCGCCAATACCGCGCAAGCGGTGCGCACAAACTTCGCGCAAGCGGTGCGCACAAACTTCGCGCAAGCGGTGCGCACAAACTCTGCGCAAGCGGTGCGCACCGGTTGCCTGGCCTGTTTCATGACCATATGGGGCGCAAACGCCGCAGGGCTGCCCGGGCGATGACACACGAGCGGCAGGGCACGGCGGGGCAGGGCACGGCGGGGCGTGGCGCGCATCATGCGTCCACCGCCGCGGGCAGCGCATGCAAAAATTGAAGCTCTGCGAGATGCGCATACAACCCGTCCTGGCGCAGCAGCTCCTCGTGGCGGCCGATCGCATGAATGCGGCCCTGCTCGATGACCACGATCCGGTCGGCTTCGCGCACCGTCGACAGGCGGTGTGCGATGGCGATCGACGTGCGAGCGCGCATGAGCACCTGCAACGCCTGTTGCACCAGCCGCTCGCTGGCTGCGTCGAGCGCGCTGGTTGCTTCGTCGAGCAGCAGGATTTCGCGATCGGCGAGCAGGGCGCGCGCAATCGACAGCCGCTGCCGCTGCCCGCCCGACAAGCGCACGCCGCGTTCGCCGAGCTCGGTGGCGGGTCCTTGCGGCAGGCGGTCGACGAACTCGGCAGCGTAGGCGGCTTCGAGCGCGGCGCGCACCTCGCGCTCGGTGGCCTGCGGGCGCCCATAGCGGACGTTGTCGAGCACGCTCGCGGCGAAGATCACGGGCTCTTGCGGCACCAGCGCGATGCGCCGGCGCACGTCCGCAGGGTCGCAGTGGCGGATGTCGATGCCGTCGAGCAGGATCCGGCCAGCCTGCGGATCGTAGAAGCGCAGCAGCAACGCCATCAGCGTCGATTTGCCGGCGCCGGAGGGACCCACCAGCGCGATGCGCTCGCCGGGCGCGATCTCGAGGCTGAAATCGGCGAGCGCGATGCTGTCCGGGCGGGTCGGATAGGCGAAGCGCAGCCTCTGCAAGCCGACGCGACCGCGCAGCCTCGCCGGCAGCGAGACCGGATTCGCGGGCGCAGCGATGTCGGACCGTGCATCGAGAAGCTCCATCAAGCGCTCGGTCGCTCCGGCCGCACGCTGGATTTCCCCCCAGACTTCGGACACTGTGCCCGCGCCGCTGGCGACGATGAACGCATAGAACACGAAGGCGGAAAGCTCGCCGGCGCTCATCCGGCCCGCCAGCACGTCGTGGCCGCCGATCCAGAGGATGATGCCGACTGCGCTGAAGGCGATCAGCATGACGGCCGCGATCAGCCAGGCCTTCTGCTGCACCCGGGCGACCCCGACCCGATACGCCGCCTCGACGCGGCTCGCGAAATGTTCGCTTTCCGCGTGCTCGTGCACATAGGCTTGCACCGTGCGGATCTCGTGGATCGCTTCGTCCACGTGCGCCGAGACGTCCGCGACCCGATCCTGATTGGCGCGGGACAGTTGCCGCACCCGCCGGCCCAGAAGCAGGATCGGAACGAGCGTGGCGGGCACGCCGAGCGCCACCAGCCCGGCCAGTTTCGCGCTGGTGACGAACAGCAGCGCAGTCGCGCCGATCATCATGAGCAGATTGCGCAGGAACATCGAGAAGCCGAAGCCGATCACCATCTGCAGTTGCGTGGTGTCGTTGGTGAGGCGCGAGACGATCTCGCCGGTGCGGGTGGCGTCGAAGAAAGCGGGCGAGAGCGTCACGATGCGCTCGAATACCGCCCGGCGCAGATCGGCGATGACGCGCTCGCCCGTGGACATCATCAGGTAGAAGCGCGCGTAGGTCGCAATCGAGAGTACGACCGCGATGGTGAGAATCCCGGCCAGGGCGGCGTTGAGCGAGGTCGGATTGCCGCTCGCAAAACCGGCATCGATGACGTGCCTGAGGCCCTGACCGAGCGCGAGCACGGCAGAGGCTGCGACCACGAGCGCGAGTCCCGCGGCGGCCAAACGACCCTTGTAGGGGGTCACGAACTGCGCGAGCCGCAGCATGGGCGACGCTGTCGAGGAGCGTGCGACGCGAGGGGCGGATTGGGGAGCCACGCTGCTATCCTAGCCGAAGCGAGCGGCCGTCACGTTACCCAGGAACCCGCCCGCTTCAGCAAGCACGCGACCCACCGCCCTCCCTTCGGCCCGGCTTGCGAAATTCGAGAACGAGCCCCTTGAAGCCGGCGCTCCCTGCCCTCATGTCGCCAACTCGGCGCGCGAGTTCGCTCAGCTGCGGACCTTGCCTTCGAAGTTAGCGTTTACTTACACACCCATGCCGAAGCGAAGGGCTTGAAGCCGCGCCGACGCGTGGCTATTATTAGCACTCCACTCCGGTGAGTGCTAACAGTCCGACCAAGGAGATCGATATATGGCACTGAAAATTCGTCCCCTGCACGATCGCGTGATCGTCAAGCGGCTCGAGGAAGAGCGCAAGACGGCATCGGGAATCGTGATCCCCGATACCGCCGCCGAGAAGCCCGACCAGGGTGAGATCATGGCGGTAGGCAAAGGCAAGGTTCTGGAAGACGGCAAGGTGCGGGCCCTCGACGTCAAAGTCGGCGACCGCGTGCTGTTCGGCAAGTATTCCGGCCAGACCGTCAAGGTCGAAGGCGACGAGCTGCTCGTGATGCGCGAAGAAGACATCATGGGCGTCGTCGAAGGCAAGTAAAACCCCTTCTAACGCGTTTCTGGGGCCAAGCGCCAAGCGGCGCGTCACAGGACGCAGTCAGTATCAGGAGAAACCCACAATGGCAGCCAAAGAAGTACGCTTTCATGAGCAGGCGCGCAGCCGCATCGTCGCCGGCGTGAATGTCCTGGCCGATGCGGTCAAGGTCACGCTGGGACCCAAAGGACGTAACGTGGTACTCGAGCGCTCGTTCGGGGCACCCACGGTGACCAAGGACGGTGTATCGGTCGCGAAGGAAATCGAGCTGAAGGACAAGTTCGAGAACATGGGTGCGCAGATGGTGCGCGAAGTCGCCTCCAAGACCTCCGATGTCGCGGGCGACGGCACCACCACCGCCACCGTTCTCGCCCAGGCGATCGTGCTGGAAGGCATGAAGTTCGTCGCCGCCGGCATGAACCCGATGGACCTGAAGCGCGGCATCGACAAGGCGGTCGAGGCAGTCGTCGAGCAGCTGAAGAAGCAATCCAAGCCCTGCACCACCAGCAAGGAAATCGCGCAAGTCGGCGCCATCTCCGCCAATGCCGACGAATCGATCGGCAAGATCATCGCCGATGCGATGGACAAGGTCGGCAAGGAAGGCGTCATCACCGTCGAGGACGGCAAGAGCCTCGAGAACGAGCTGGAAGTGGTCGAGGGCATGCAGTTCGACCGCGGCTACCTCTCTCCCTACTTCATCAACAACCCCGAGAAGCAGATCGCCGTGCTGGAGGATCCTTTCATCCTGCTGCACGACAAGAAGATCTCCAACATCCGCGACCTGCTGCCGCTGCTCGAGCAAGTGGCCAAGGCCGGCAAGCCGCTGCTGCTGATCTCCGAGGACATCGAGGGCGAGGCGCTCGCGACCCTGGTGGTGAACAACATCCGCGGCATCCTCAAGACCTGCGGCGTGAAGGCGCCGGGCTTCGGTGACCGCCGCAAGGCCATGCTCGAAGACATGGCGATTCTCACCGGCGGCACGGTCATCAGCGAAGAGCTGGGCCTGAAGCTGGAGAACGCCACGTTGAAGGATCTGGGCCGCGCCAAGCGCATCGAGATCGAGAAGGAAAACACCATCGTCATCGACGGCGCGGGCGAGAAGAAGGCGATCGAAGGCCGCATCAAGAACATCCGTGCCCAGATCGAAGAGACCACCAGCGACTACGACCGCGAGAAGCTGCAGGAGCGCGTGGCCAAGCTCGCCGGCGGCGTGGCACTGGTCCGTGTCGGCGCCGCGACCGAAGTCGAGATGAAGGAGAAGAAGGCGCGTGTGGAAGATGCACTGCATGCAACCCGTGCGGCGGTCGAGGAAGGTATCGTGGCCGGCGGCGGCGTCGCCTACTTGCGCGCTCGTGAAGGCGTGAAGAGCCTGAAGGGTGCCAACCACGACCAGGATGCCGGCATCAAGATCGTGCTGCGCGCCCTGGAAGAGCCGATCCGCACCATCGCGGCCAATGCCGGCGACGAGCCGTCGGTGGTCGTCAACAAGGTGGTCGAAGGCAAGGGCAACTTCGGCTACAACGCCCAGACCGGCGAGTACGGCGATCTGGTTGCCATGGGCGTGCTCGACCCGACCAAGGTTTCGCGCGCTGCCCTGCAGAACGCGGCCTCGGTTGCCGGCCTGATCCTCACCACCGACTGCATGGTTGCGGAAGCGCCGAAGGAAGAGGGCGCCGGTCATATGGGTCATGGACATGGCGGCGGTATGGGTGGAATGGGCGGTATGGACATGTAGGTTATTCCGTCGGTTGGTGACGGCGTCGCCGTCACCGCGCGACGGAATAACTGTCCGGATTGGAGCGTCTTGCGACGCTCAATCCGGACGGTCCGTGGACGATGGAGAGCCTCGCCGTGCGCGAGGCTTTTCTATGTGGGAAGAGCCTTCCTTGCGGGAAGTTTTTTTCTCCCCTCTCCCTCCGGGAGAGGGGCAGGGGTGAGGGCGACCATCCCGTCGTCGCGCTCGCGAAGGGGCGCGGTCGATCGCGTATAGTGCAGCGTGACTGCACTTTCGGCGCCGATTCCGCTCGCATTCATTGCCGCCATCCTGTTCGGGTTGGCGATCGTCGCGGCCCAGCTTGGCGTGCGCGCGGTTCCGACGCTGCCGGGCGCCGTAGTCGCCAATGCCAGCGCGGCGCTTTTCTTCTGGCTCGCCGCGCCATGGTTCTGGACCGCCGCGGGCTTCTCGGCGACGGCGCTTTCCCTCTTCGCGCTGGTCGGATTGTTCTTTCCTGCCACGGTGACGCTGCTGATGCTGGAAGGCAACCGCCGGCTGGGTCCTTCACTCACGGCGAGCATCTCCGGCACTACCCCGTTGTTCACCTACATCGCCGCAGTCGCACTGCTCGGCGAAACGCTCGCGCTCAGGGGGCTGCTCGGCACGCTGGTGATCGTCGTCGGGATCGCGGTGCTCAGCGGTCGCGGGGGCGTGCGCGATGCGCATCGCCTGTTCAGCTCGCGTTCGGTCGCCTTCCCGCTCGCATCGGCGGTGATCCGTGCGGTCGCGCAGATCCTGGTTGCCTTCGGGATGCTCTTATGGCCGAGTCCGTATGCCGCTACACTGGTCGCGTACACGACCTCTACGGTCGTGGTCGCGCTGATCCTCTTCCTGCGCGGCGATGCCATCCCCGCACGCATGGCGCTGGGCTGGTTCGCGGCCTCCGGGTTGATGAACGGCGTGGGGTTGGTGGCGATGTATGCGGCCTTTCAGCACGGCGAGGTCAGCGTGGTCGCTCCGATCGTCGCGACCGCACCATTGGTGACGCTGGGCGTGCACGTGGCCTTGATGCGTGCGGAGCGTGTCACCCCCCGGCTGTTGACGGGGGTAGCTCTCACTGCGCTCGGTGTGATTCTGATCCTGCTGCGCTGAGCGGTCAGATGTTCTCGCGAATCGTTTCGCCGCCGTCGACGACGAAGTTCTGCCCGGTGACGAAGCGCCCGGCGTCCGAGGCGAGGCAGACGGCGATTCCTGCGATGTCGTTCGGTTCGCCCAGTCGCCCGAGTGCAATCGATTCCAGCCGCCGTTTCAGGCGCTCGGGATCCTCGTACAGCACGCGCGCGAAGTCGGTCTTCACCAATCCCGGAGAGATCGCGTTCGCCCGGGTGCCCTGCGCGCCCCATTCCAGGGCGAGATTGCGCGCGAGCTGGATGTCGGCGGCCTTGCACAAGCCGTACATCCCCTGTTTCGAGTTGCCGCGCAACGCGGCGATCGAGGAGATGATGACGATGGCCCCGCCGCCGAGCGCGGCCATCTGCGGGCAGACGAGCTTGCACAGCCACAGCTGCGCCTTGAGGTTGGTCGCGATCATCTTGTCGAACACCTCGTCGCTCATGTCCTGCATCGGGCCGAAGTAGGGATTGATCGCGGCGTTGAGCACCAGCGCATCGACGCGGCCCCAGGTATCGAGCGTCGTTCGGATCAGGCGCTCGCACTGGTCCTTGTAACCGACATTGCAGGCAACGGCGATCGCTTCGTGACCGGCGGCTTTCAGCTCGGCGAGCGTCTTGTCGCACGCCTCGGGCTTGCGGCTCGAGACGACGACCTTGGCGCCCGCCAGCGCCATCTGCTCGACGATGGCGCGGCCGATACCGCGGGTCGATCCGGTGACAATGGCGACTTTTTCGGTCAGGCTGAAGAGCTTCATGGCGTTCGAGGCATCCTTGGTTGGCGATGAAAGGACAGGCAACGCAAGTGCGGTCCATTCGGGACGGTGACTTCACTTAAGCATGATCTGGAAACGTCATTCCCGTGCCAACGGGAATCCAGGGATGCAATTGAATGCGCTGGATTCCCGCGTTCGCGGGAATGACGCCAGATCAGGTTTATCAAAGTCCTTCTGACGTGCACCGTGCAGATCAGGTTTATCAAAGTCCTTCTGACGTGCACCGTGGCACTGACGCGGTCGATTGTATCGCCGCGACCGGGGGCGGGACCGCACGGTCCGCGTATTGCTTTCCGCGCTGGTTGGCCCCCGACACGCATGCTAAAGTCGCCGAAGAACGAACAGCCTGTCGCCGCGGTCGGCATGCAACGTGCCGCTCCGGCAGCCGCTACGATCCACTCACCACGGGACCATTCCCATGCACTTCGAATATAGCGACAAGGTGAAGCACTGGCAGAAGGTCCTGACGGACTTCATGGACCAGCATATCTATCCGAACGAGCGCCGCTTCGACGAGGAGGCGGCGCGCTGCGACACCTCGGACTATCCGGCGCTGTTGCTCGAGCTGCGCGCCAAGGCGAAATCGCAGGGACTGTGGAACCTGTTCCTGCCGCATTCGAAGCACGGCGCCGGCTTCACCAATCTCGAATACGCGCCGCTGTGCGAGATCATGGGGCGGGTGTATTGGGCGCCGTTCGTGTTCAACTGCAACGCGCCCGACACCGGCAACATGGAAACGCTCGAGCGCTATGCCACCGAGGCGCAGAAGCAGCAATGGCTGGAGCCGATGCTCGAGGGCGAGATGAGCTCGAACTTCGCCATGACCGAGCCTGATGTCGCGTCCTCGGATGCGACCAACATCCAGGCGACCATCCGCGGCGACGGCGATCACTACGTCATCAACGGCCGCAAGTGGTGGTCCTCGGGCGTGCTCAACACACGCTGCAAGCTCATCATCTTCATGGGCAAGACCGACCCGGACAACAGCGACAAGTACCGCCAGCAGTCGATGGTGCTGATCCCGCGCGATACACCCGGCGTGAAGATCCTGCGCCACCTCACCGTGTTCGGCTATTCCGACATTCCGAACGCGCACGGCGACGTGCTGTACGAGAACGTGCGGGTGCCGAAGGAGAACATTCTGCTCGGCGAAGGGCGCGGCTTCGAGATCGCGCAGGGTCGTCTCGGCCCCGGACGCATCCATCACTGCATGCGCCTCATCGGCGCGTCGGAGCGGGCGCTGGAGCTGATGTGCAAGCGCGCGCGCACCCGGGCGCCGTTCGGCAAGACGCTGGCGGAGCAGGGCGTCACGCGCGAGCGCATCGCCGAGGCGCGCATCATGATCGAGCAGGCGCGCCTGCTCGTGCTCAAGGCCGCGTACATGATGGATACGGTGGGCAACAAGGTGGCGCGGCGAGAGATCGCGATGATCAAGGTGTCCGCGCCGAACATGGCGCTGCAGGTGCTCGACTGGGCGATCCAGGCGCATGGCGGCGGCGGCGTGTGCCAGGATTTCCCGCTCGCCCACCAATGGGCGCGCGCCCGCATCCTGCGCTTCGCCGACGGGCCGGACGAAGTCCATCGCGACCAGATCGCGCGCATGGAGCTCGGCAAGTACCGCGAGGAGAGCACGCGCGCATGAAGGCGGTTTTGTGCAAGGCCTGGGGACCGCCCGAATCGTTGCTGCTCGAAGAATGCGCGCCGCTTGTCGCCGAACCGGGCAAGGTCGTCGTGAGCGTCAAGGCGGCCGGCGTCAACTTTCCCGATACGCTGATCATTCAGAACAAGTACCAGCACAAGCCGCCGCTGCCGTTCTCGCCCGGCTCCGAAGTGGCGGGCGTGGTGAAAGCGGTTGGTGCCGGGGTCGAGGGCTGGAAAGTCGGCGAGCGCGTGATCGCGCAAACGACCTACGGCGGCTTCGCCGAGGAAGTGCTGGCCGAGCCCGATCACCTGATCGCGATGCCGGAAGGGATGGACTTCGCGAGCGCCGCAACCCTGGGGCTCGCCTACGGTACGTCGTACTACGGCCTCATCGAGCGCGGCCGCTTGCGCGCCGGCGAGACGCTCCTCGTGCTCGGCGCCTCGGGTGGCGTCGGGATCGCCGCGATCGAGATCGGCAAGATTCTGGGCGCGAAGGTGATCGCGTGCGCGTCGAACGACGCGAAGCTCGCGGTATGCCGGGCCCACGGCGCCGACGAAACCATCAACTACGCGACCGAGGACATGCGCGCCCGAGTGAAAGCAATCACCGGGGGCAAGGGCGTGGACGTTGTTTACGATCCGGTCGGCGGGCCGTATACCGAACCGGCGCTGCGCGACATGGCCTGGGGCGGGCGCCTGCTGGTGGTCGGATTCGCGGCCGGCGACATCCCGAAAATTCCTCTGAATCTGCCGCTCATCAAAGGCTGCAGCATCGTCGGCGTATGGTGGGGCGCATTCGCCAAGCGCGACTGGGCGCAGCACCAGGCCAACATCGCACAACTGGGCCACTGGTTTGCCGAGGAAAAAATCAAGCCGCACATCTCGGCGACCTATCCGCTCGCGCGTGCGGCCGATGCTCTGAACGCGCTCGCGCGGCGCGAAGTAGCCGGCAAGGTGGTGCTGACGACCGACCGCTGAGGTCCTCGCTGCGAGGCTTCAGCGCCGTCGCGCGAGGATCTTCTCGACCTGTTGCCAGCCCAGGTCGGCCAGGTAAGCCGGTCGGGCGACCGCGCGCGCTTCGGGACTCGAGATGCTGCCGTCTTCGATCCGCTTGACGATGCCCTGGTGGACCGCGGCGATGCGAAACAGGCCGAACGCCTGGTAGTAGTCGAAGTGCTCGATCGACTGGCGCCCCGTGCGGCGGCAGTAAGCTTCGGCATAGGCTTCCATCGAGGGGATGCCGAGGGCTTCCACGTCGATGCCGCCCAGGCGCCCCAGCATGTCAGGCGGCAGCTTCCAGTCCAGGCAGTGGTAGGCAAAGTCGACCAGCGGGTGCCCGAGCGTGGAGAGCTCCCAGTCGAGCACCGCCAGCACGCGCGGCTCGGCTGGATGGAAAATCATGTTGTTCGGGAAGGTATGCTCACGTCGCGAAGGCCGGCGGCCGTTGTAGGGAGGCCGCTATAAGGCCGGCGGCCGTGGCAGAGCGGCCGCTATAATCCGCCGATCTTACTCGAAGAATCTCGACGCGCGTGCTTCTGTTCGTCTCCATCGTCAAGGCGATCAGCGAGATCCTGGCCTTGAGCCTGGTCGGGCAGGGCATCCTGTGGCTGATCGCCGGACGCTCGCGCGAATCCAATTTCGTCTACAAATTGTTCGCGGCGGTAACCCGACCCGTGATGCGGATCGCCCGGATGGCTACTCCGCGATTCGTACTCGATCGGCATATCTGGATGGTGGCCGTGCTGCTGGTGTTCGTCGTCTGGGTGCTCGCGGGCGCGCACAAACTCCGGCTCTGCGTGTCCGAGGCATCCGACAGTCCGTTGTGCGGACAGATGGTGCGCACGCTCGAGCAGCGTAGCGGTGAAAAGTAGCGCATCCGAGTCGCCCGCGCGGGCGACTGACCGGCCATCCCGGCTTCGCTTGACCGCACACGCCCGCCGGGCGCATGCTTTTTGCACTCACAAGCCACACCGAAGGAGGCGATCATGGCACGCGAAGGCTACCTGATACTCGACAGCGACCTGCACATGATGGAGCCCGACGATCTCTGGGCCCGATACCTGGACGAGCCGCACCGGGCGAATCCGCCGCGCTTCTTCGGCGGCCAGCAGCAGCAGTTGACGTCCAGCGCCGAAGACAAGGGCAATGCCGACACCATCCGGGGGATGGAAGTGCAGGGGCTCGCGATTCCGGCATTCGCGAAGTCGGCGGGCGCGGACGCGCAAAGCCGCGAATTGCGACGGCGCAGCCGTTCGCGCCATCCGCATTTCAATGTCGCTCGATCGCGCGGGTTCGATGCGCCATCGACCCTGACCGCGATGGATATCGAAGGCATCGACGTCGCGGTGATGTACGGCACGCGCGGGCGCCAGATCCTTTGCCACGACGATCTGGCTCCCGACTATGCCGCCGCGCTCGCCCGCGCCTACAACAATTGGGCCGCCGATTATTGCAAGACGGACCCGCAACGGCTCAAGTTCGCCGCGCAAATCGCGATGCACGATATCGGCATGGCTGCCGAGGAGGCACGCCGCTGCGTGCGCGATCTGGGCGCGGTCGCCGTCATCGGTTGCCCCAATCCGGTCAACGGCCAGCACTTGCACGACGAAGCGTGCGAGCCGCTATGGAACGAGCTCGAGCGCCTCGATGTACCGATCGGCTTCCATCCCACCGGCAACAGCTCGCTCAAGGACGATGCGGGCAGACGTTTCGTCGGGCACGCGAACTTCCATCCGATCGCGCATGCCATCCGCAACCCGGTCGAGCACATGGGCGCGATCGGCAGCATGACGACGGGTGGCGTGCTGGAACGGCATCCGAAGCTGCGCTGCGCTTTCCTCGAAGGCACGGCCGGGTGGCTGGATTGGTGGCTATGGCGCCTCGACGACCATTGGGAGAAGTTCGGCCCGGGTTGCGAAGTGCAATTGTCGATGCCGCCGAGCGAGTACTTCAAGCGCCAGTGCTACATCGCGCTCGATGTGGACGAAGAGCCGGCGGTCGACGCGATCAACAAGCTGGGCGCGCAATACTTCGTCGTCTCCAGCGACTACCCGCATTCGGACGGCGCGTTTCCCGAGGCGATCGCGCAATTCCTCGGTCTGCCGCTTTCCGACGAGCAACGGCGCAAGATCCTGTGGGACAACTGCGCCCGGCTCTATGCGATCGAGACGCCGGCGCAGGCGTTGACACGCAGCCGTAGCGACGCCACGGCCGCTTAGCGGCACCGCGGTTGATTCCCCTCTCCCCCCGGGAGAGGGGCTAGGGGTGAGGGTGGCAGCCGAGCGTCGCGGCAGACACCCGTCGATACAAGCGGATTCGAACGGAGGAGAACCATCATGCCGAGGATGACCGGATCGCGTCTGGTCGCGGAAGTGTTCAAGAGCTACGGCGTCACGCACGTATTCTTCGTGCCGACGATCCTGATGGATGCGCTGGCCGAGATGGACAGCCTCGGCGTGCAGAAGATACTCACGCACGGCGAGAAGGCAGCGGTGTACATGGCCGATGGCTATGCGCGCGCCAAGGGCGCGCCAGGCGTTTGCCTTGCACAGCAGATCGGCGCCTCCAATCTCGCCGCCGGATTGCGCGATCCGTTCATGGCGCATACACCGATCATCGCCATGACGGGCGGTCCGGGAACGCCGGGCCGCTATCGCCACGCGTACCAGGAAGTCGAGGACCTGAGCCAGTTCGACTCGGTTACCAAGCTCAACATGACGCTCGACGACCTGGCGCGGCTGCCGGACCTGTTGAACCACATGTTTCGTGCCGCGACCTCGGGCGCACCGGGCCCGGTGCACATGCGCCTGCGCGGCTCGCACGGTCAGGGCATCGAGGGCGAGGCCGATCTCACGCCGATCGCCGAAGCGCAGTTCGGCCGCGTGCCGCCGTTTCGCCCTGCGCCCGAACCCGAGCGCGTGCGCGCAGCGGTCGAGATGCTCGCAGCCGCGCAGAAACCGGTGATCGTGGCGGGCGGCGGCCTGGTCGCATCGCAGGCTCAGGCCGAGCTCATCGAGCTCGCCGAGAAGCTGCACATTCCCGTGGCTACCTCGCTCAGTGCGAAAGGCGCGATTCTCGACAACCATCCCCTGTCGGTCGGCGTGGTCGGAACGTACTCGCGCGTCTGCGCCAACAAGGCCGTTTCGGAAGCCGACCTCGTGTTCTTCGTCGGCACGCACGCGGGCGGCCAGATCACCGCGACCTGGAAGATACCCGCGCCCGGCACGCGCGTGATCCAGCTCGACATCGATCCCGAGCAGCTCGGACGCAACTATGTCAATGCCGTATCGCTCCAGGGCGATGCGAAGGTCGGTTTGCGAATGATGATCGATGCAGCGCCGAAGCGCTCCGGCGAGAGCACGCGCGCGTGGACGGGCCGCGTGCAGCAGCTGGTCTCCGAGTGGCGTGCTGCGGCGGACGCGATGCGCAACTCCGACGCGGTGCCGATGCGCCCCGAGCGCATCTGCAAGGAGATCACCGCAGCGCTTCCGGACGATGGCGTGGTCGTTTCCGATACCGGCCACGCCGGGATGTGGTCCGGGCAGCTCATCGACATCGTAAGACCGGGCCAGCGCTACATCCGCTGCGAGGGCTCGCTCGGCTGGGGGTTGCCCGGTGCGATGGGCGTCAAGTGCGCGCTGCCCGACCGGACCGTGGTGCTCTTCACCGGCGACGGCGGGCTCTACTACCACTTGCCCGAGTTCGAGACCGCCGCCCGGCACAAGATCAACCTCGTGGTCGTGATCAACAACAACAGCTCGCTCAACCAGGAGATTCCGCTGGTGCAAGCGGCTTACAAGGAAAAGCGCGATGCCCGATCGGGCGAGATGTGGCGCTTTTCCAAGGACGCCGATCTGGCGAGGGTGGCCGAGGCACTTGGCTGCGTCGGCTGGCGGGTCGAGACGCCGGCCCAGTTGCAGGAGATGCTGCCGCGGGCATTCGGCCTGAACAAGCCGGTCGTGCTCGATTGCATCAGCGACGACCAGGCGCTCGCGCCCACGGCGTGGGTTCCCGGGGGTCGGGCGAGCGCTTATTGAACGGGACCGAGCGCGGTCGTTTGCGGGGTTTTTCGAGCCCGCTCGGTTGTGTGGCATCGATGCAGAAGCCCCGTTGCCTGTTGCCGAGACCGGCCGAGGTTAAAAAGGGCTATTGGGTCCCCTCGCCCCGGCGGTCGTCGTCATTCCCTAGTTCTGGCCGATACCCACGACGTCATCGGCCTCGAACTCGTCGGGCATCGTGCCATCGCCCATCCCGCTGATCATTGCGGCATGGGCTTCGCTGCGCTTGACGAAGTACTCGGCGCTGATCGGGTCGTAGAAAGACTGGCCCAGCGCTACGTCGCGGAACCGCACCCTCAGAAGTTTGGAATCGTTTGGCATGTGGGCTTACGAATCATGGTCGAAGTCTAGGGTGACCTCGGTTCGTGCGGTAAAGTTCCCGGCGCCCGTTTCCGAGCATCCCCAAGCCCGGCCGCGGTAATCGGGCTCGCATGCGCCATGGACCAGGGATACGGCGACCCAGCGCCAAAGGCTGAGACCAACGGCGGATACGGCGAACCCGCAGATATCGCAGACTCGCTCGCTCTCGTGGATGGAGGTGTTCGTGTCCATGACAGCCAGATCGACATCGCGGCGCCTGTATCTCATCGGTTTCGGCATCGTCGGGTGCGCGGCAGCCATGTGGGTGCTGCTTGCCGCGCTGGCTCCGGCGGCCGGTTGGATGAATCAACTCTCGGGCTCGGAGCAGCTCGCGCGCGGATCGGCTGTCTGGCTGCTGTTGTTTCTGGCTGCGGTCATCTCCAGCACCGTCGGATTCGCATTCTCCGCGATCGCGGGCGCAATGATCCTGCATTTCGTGCCGAACGGTGTCACCGATCTTCATTTCCACCGCATGGTTCATGCGGCGCTGATCGTTGCGGGGATTGCACTGCTGATCGAGTAGTCGACGCTGCCTCGGGTTCCTTGCACACCGGTTATCTGCCCGCCGGTCCGGACGGCGCAGCGGGGTCGTGAAATCCCCGAGCGTCCGGATGTGGTTGGGGTTAGACTTCGCAAGGCTATCCCGCCGAGAGGAGATGTCCCATGGAAATTCCGGCCGACAAGTTTCTTTATTTCACCCAGCCTGGGTGAAGCAGCTGCCTGCGAACGAAAGAGTTTCTTTCGAAAAGCGGTGTGGACATGGTGGTCATCGACGTGCTGAACGACGCGGGTGGCCGCGAGCTGCTGCTGAACAAGTATGGCTTGCGCAGGGTGCCGGTGCTCGCCAAGGGCGACCAGTACGCGTTGGGCCAGATGCTGGATCCTTTTGCCAGGCTGGCGGGCGTTCCGATGCCGGGTGCGGAGCGGCTCTCGCCGCAGGCGCTCTACGAAAAGTACGGCATGGTGTTCGCCGCGGCTCAGCGCTATGCACGCCAGTTTCCGGTTGAGCATTTCCGCGAGCGCGTCATTCCGCATCGGCCGCGTCTCGTCCGCACGCTCTGCTATCACGTGTTTCGCATCGGTGAAGCGTTCCTGGAAAGCTGGGGCGGCGCGGAGTACTCGCAGGGGATTGCGGACGGCGAGCCGCCGGAGTCGTGGAGCGGCGACGACATCGCCCGCTACGGCGCAGGCGTCTGGAAGCGCTACGAGACGTGGTGGAACGGGCTCGATGATCGCTCGCTTTCCCGCATCCTCAAAACCTACTACGGCGACACGGCCGCGCACCTCGTGTTCGAGCGCTGCACCTGGCACTCCGCCCAGCACTGCAGGCAGCTGGTTGCCGTGCTCGAGCGCATCGGCATCGAGGCCGACGGGGTGCTCACGGCTTCGGATCTGGCCGGGCTGCCGTTGCCGGAGAGGCTGTGGGAATGACGCGGTAGCGAACCGGGCACTGCCAGGCGTGCCTGTCGCGCGCCGTGTCGGCGGCCTGTCGGCGGATACTCGGTCGAGCAGGCCGGGTCCTCCGGCGAGCGCGGTCGTTCGAAAGCAATGTGTTGTCAGGCGTGCGAACGCTTCGGCTCAGCGCACGACCTCGCGCCAGGATACGCGCCGCCCGACACCACCGTCACCGCCGACGTTGACCGTGAAGGGCTGCTTTGCGCCGTTCTTCGCTGTCCACTCGACCGCGTTGTCGCTGACCGTGCGCACAGTCGGCCCCGAGGCGCTGATCGTCTGCACCACCCAGTTGCCGGATTGGCGCGCGTCGCCGTAGGCTGCACCTTGATCCTTGATGGCGTAAATGGACTGCTGGTACGCGTGCGGCTGCGGCGGGCTCAACGTCGCTGGATCCTGCAGATCGTTCGTGCCCAGGTAGCGGCCGGTGCCGACGTAGACAATCGGGTAGCCCTCGATCAAAGCGAGCTCCGGACGCGTGGTGATCGATTGTGGCTTGCCGGTCGCGTCGCGCAGCTCGGCGAGCTTCAGAACGGCGGGCGGATCGGAGCTCAAGTCGAAGCGCCATACGTTGCCTTCGAGATCGCCGCCGTAGACGTATCGACTCGTGCTGTTGGTATTGAAGCTCTGCGCATAGCCCCCGATCTTCGCCAGGCCCGAGG
Source organism: Betaproteobacteria bacterium (assembly GCA_009377585.1). Classification (NCBI taxonomy): domain Bacteria; kingdom Pseudomonadati; phylum Pseudomonadota; class Betaproteobacteria; species Betaproteobacteria bacterium. Next base: position 3,825 of record WHTS01000037.1, on the reverse strand, counting down.
GCGTGGCGGTGTCTCCGACCCCGGTCGAGACTTTGCGCAGAATGGCGCCGGTGGCCAGATCGACCACGTACAAGTAGCCGCGGCCGCTTCCGGGCGAGACGTTGTTCATTCCCGAAGTGACGAGAACGACCCACTTGCCGTCCGAGGCGCGCTTGGTGATCACCGGATAGCCGTAGGTGTAACCGATGTCGGTGTCGGACACTTCGCACAGCGCGCTGTCGGCGCAGATTTCCCACAGACCTTTGGGATTGTTCGGATCGGTGATGTCGAGCGCGTAGTAGCCGCGGCCACCCTTGTTCAGGCCGGCCACCAGTATCGTCTTCCAGGATCGGGCCAGTTGCACGTTCCGCTCGCCCAGTTGCATCCGCTCGACCCGGTCTTGATCTTGGCGAAGTCGCCGGTCGAATTCGTTTCGTAATCGGGTGTGTAGTTCATCAGGCCCTGCAATCCCAGGCCGAGCGTGAACGTCGTCATGTGCTGATGGGTCGCGCTGTCCTTGTCGGTGGTGGGCACGTCGTCGGCCGACTTCGACCTGCTGCTGCGCAGGTCGTTCTTGTAGAAGTACGCGGCTACGTCCGCCAGCGTGTCCGACGCACCGCTGATCGCGCCGTCGTAAGCGCCAACCGCGCGCGTGGTCCAGTCGGAATCGCTGTTGTCCTGGTTGCCGATGGCGTTGTCATCGATCTTCCTGCCGCCGCTTCCGTTCCAGTAGCCGTCGGTCGTCAGCAGGGCGAAGTTCTGCTGGCAGGAGTGCGTCATGGGGTCGACCGGCATGCCTCGGTTGATTCCGTCGGTGACTGCGGCGTAGTGGCGTCCGACGCGCGACAGCGCTTGACGCAGCGGCGTACCGCCGTTGGTGTCTTGCGCGTAGAGCTTGTCGTACCAGTCCGACTTCTGCGTGCTCGTGAACTTGTCGATGGCCAGGTACTTGGACGAGGTCACCGGCGAGTTCGGATTGATCGTGACGAATCCCACCCGGTAGCGATCGTTGATGGCGAGGAACGCCCGCCCCGTAGCCGTCTTCATCATTTGCATCCGGGTGCGGTAATACGCGTACCCGTTGGCGAAATTCGTCATCTCTTCTTCGTAGGTGCAGGACGCGGCATTGGCGCAATCGGTCCGGGTGGAGCCTGCGCCCTGCGGGTAAGTGGTCCCGGAAACGATGTTGGTGCGGGTGAACTCGCCGTAGCGCGGATAGCGGTAGCTCGACGCGTCGAACTTCCGCTGGCATCTCGGTTTCCCGCTGGACAGGCCGGTCACCGCCGATGTGCTGGCCGCGTTGGAAGTCGTCCTGAAATAGCGCACCGGCGCCGGAATGGTGAAGCTGCCGGTGGGCGTGGACGACAACGTGCAGGTCGTCAGATCGACATCGCTGCAGTGCTCGATCGGTGTAATGGTGAAGTAGTAGAGCCCTGTATCGACCGAGATCGGATAGCGAAAACTGGTGGAATACGAGCCGCTCGCCTGCGGATAGGCGACGTTGGCGCCCGCAGTTCCCCAGTACTTGAAGATGCCGTTGTGCACGCCGTTGCGCCGGCACTTGGCAGGATCCGCGAGCTCCGACGCCGAAGGATAGTTCGTCGTGCAATAGACGATCTCGCGATACTCGCTGGCGATATGTCGGTGGCGTTGCTGGTGTACGGATCGCGTTCGACCGCGCTCCAGGGTGAGCCCTGGTCTCCGAGACTGGCGCCGAGATACGTGACCCCCGGGGCATAGGTGATCTTCGGGTTGTAGTAGATCTGGTTGAACTGCGCGGCATAGAAGGGCGGTTCTCCGCGCAACGGTGACCATCAACTCGATCAACGTAAAACCGTGCGATCGATTCATTTTCGCAACGCTCCTTGGCGGCTTCGCGGGAAGGGCTTCTGCAACGGGCGCGGGAAGCGTCCTGTCATCATCACGCTTCCTACTCCCAGCTTGCTGCCGCGGAGAGGAGCTTCGATCCCACGTGGTTTGTCAGGGAGTCGAGAACCTTCGATGGGCGCGAATCGAGAGCATGGCGGTGGTGAATCGCTCGAACCCGATCGGCCTTCGTGCGGTCGTCATCGACTCTTGTAACGTCGTATCGACGCGTCCGCGGGCGTCTTGAGCCTGGGACGACGTAGGTATCTTCTCGATGTTCGGTGACGACGAGCGTCCGCAACAGGCGCCCGCCTGCGCTGGGGCGGAGAGGGTCAGCGTGACGAATAGCCGCCCGGCAGCAGACGGCTTGGGATGTGCGCGCGCTCCGCGTGATTAGCGCGTGGCCGCTTCAGCGCCCCGTGAACCGGGGTTTGCGTTTCTCCTGAAACGCCCTGACGGCTTCCTGGTGGTCCGCGCCCATGTTGGTGATGGCTTCATAGGCGAGCGAAGCGTCCATGATCGAGTGCGCCAGCTGGCGCAGCGGGATGTTCATGCACGTCTTCGTCCATTTGATGGCCTTGGTCGACCCGTTCGCGAGCTTCTCGGCGATCGCATTCACCTTGGCGTCCAGCTGATCGCGCGGCAGCGCGTAATTGATGAGGCCAATGCGCTCGGCCTCCTTGGCCCCCAGCAGATCGCCGGTCAGCAGATATTCCTTGGCTTTCGCGAAGCCGACGAGCTGCGGCCAGATCACGGCGCCGCCATCGCCCGCGACGTAACCCATCTTCACGTGCGGATCGCCGAAGCGCGCATCCTCGACGGCGATCAGGATGTCGCATAGCAGTGCCAGTGTGGCGGCAAGCCCGATGCAGTCGCCGTTGATGCGCGCAATGACCGGCTTTTCGAGATCGAGCAGCCCGAAGATCATCTGCTTCATCTCGAGATTCTTGCGGTTGAACAGCTCCGGGTCGTCGATGCGCCGCTGCATCATCGGGATGTCTCCGCCGGCCGAGAAGACGTCTCCCGCGCCGGTGAAGACGACGACATCCGTATCGTGGTCGACCTGGACCTGATACCAGAGACGGGCGAGCTCGGCATGCAGCTCGTAGTGGATGGGATTCATCGGCGGCCGGTTCAGCGTGATTCGCAGAATGCGCTCGCGCCGCTCGAACAGCATGTGCTTGTATGCCGAGTAATCCATCGGCTGCCTCCCTTGTCCGTCGTATCCCTTACCGTAGCAAGGGCTGCGACTGAAGTCGAGCCGACCAGGCGCGTATTTCAGACGCGCCGTCGATACCGGAAATCGCCCAGGGGAACGCGAGGGTTCCAGCGCGCATAGCGGCTGACGGGTTCTTGCGCTGCGATGCGCTGCAGATGCGACATCGTGTAGTGGGCCAGAAGCCTGTCGGACAATGCCTCCGACCAAGTGCGCCCGGAGGGGTCTTGCCATGTCATGGTGCCGCCGCCATCGGCGGCAGGACTCACTTCGACCAGCGTGCCCACTGGGACCGGGCAGCGCCTTCCCCTGTCATCTGCGTAGGTCACAAAGCCCACGACGCGGTAGCGCATCGACATCACGCACCTCCAGCGGGCGCGGGACTCATGGACTGACCGCCACCCGAGGCCGTGTAGACGCTGCAACTATTGCACCCGCTTGCAGGACGGCGTCACGCGCCGCACGCCGTCGCGTCGCGGCAGCCCCCTAGCGCTGAGCGAACATCGCGCCGAGTCGCTGCCATGCCCTAATATCGAGCATCGCCATCACACCGACGCAATGTCATATGTTTCCCGACAACGAAAAGAACACTACGCTCCTCTTGTTGATTGCCGGCCTGCTGGTTTCCGTATTCATAGCGGACTACTACACGCGGCTCGGCCTGGCGGAATGGATCTTCTACATCCTTCCGGTGGGAATCTGCATTTTCTCCGGCAGGCCCGCACTGCCTCTCTACATTGCCGCGATCGCGAGCGTCTTGGTGT
>WHTS01000036.1 GCA_009377585.1 Betaproteobacteria bacterium | reverse complement strand
CCGATCCCGGGGCCGATCAGCCACGCTTCGAGCCCCATGACCGCGATCTCCAGCAGGATGAACCAGCCGATCACCAGCAACGGGCCCGTCCAACCCTGCATGGTGAGCACGCTCACCAGGAACGGCAGGCTGGCGATGAGTATGGCGCCGACGAACGGCACGTAGCGAAAAGCGATGGCGAGCAAGCCCCATAGCGGCGCGAACGGGATGCCGATGACGTACAGGCCCAACCCGTAGGCGATGCCGAAGGACGAGTTCACGGTGAATTGAGTGAGCAACATGCGCGTGATGCGCTCGGTCGCCTCGTCGATGGCGCGCGTCGTGATCGGCAGGCGGCTGCGACCGGCGATGCCGAAGATGCGTTCGCGCAGGTCTTCGCGCCGCATGAGAATGAAGGCGAGCAGTGCGAACGCGAGCACCGTGCCGCCGGCGGCCGGCGCAGCCGAGGCTGCGTAGTCCGGCAGACGATCGAGCGTCAGTGGATTGTCCGGCTCGACCACCGTGACCTTCACGGCATCCGCACTGTCGGCGCCGGCCGCGGCCGCTGGCGGTCCGCTGATTTCCTTGTCGACCTTGCGCGCCACGTCGCGCAGCTTGCTGAAGAGCGTACCTTCCCCTCCGCGCAGGATGGCGAGCTTGGCGCGCAGGTTGTCTTCGTATCGCGGAAACGTATCCAGCAGGTCATTGCTCTGCTTCACGACCACCCAGGTGAGGCCGCCCAGCAACACGATGACCGCGAGGACGGCGGCGGTCACCGCGGCGACGCGTGGAATGCGATGCTTCTCGAACCAGCGCACGGCCGGCGTGAGCAGGAAAGCGAGCAGCACCGCGATGCCGATGGGGATCAGCACCGGCGCCGCCCAATGCAGGATGGCAATGGTGAGCGCAAGCGTTCCCAGCCCGAAGAAGGCGCCCGCCCAACGCGTCTTGCTGCTGCCGGAATGAATCATGGTCGCCCTGCTTCGTCTGGGGGCGTTCGAATCCGCGCCTTGCGCACAAACTGCAAGCGCCGAAACGGGCCGGGACCATGACGGCCCCGGCCCGCCTCGGCGCTACTGCTCGATAGCAACCGTTAGCGGCCGAACTCTGCGCGCGCCCGCTGCTGGCATTGGTCCTTCGCGGCGCCGGCGAGCGAATCGCAACGTTCGCGCGCCGCTTCATACTGTGAATCGCGGCTGTCCGCCGTGCCTTCGCGGCGGGCGTCGGCGACGCGCTCGCGCCCGCGGTCCGCGTTCTCGTTCGAGGCACGGGCCACCTTGGCATCGGCCTTCGCCTTGCTTTGCGCCGCCTTGGCGTCCTTCACGCAGACATCCTTGGCGTTGCCCGCCTTGTCGTCGCAGCGCTCCTTGGCTACCTCGTAGTCGGCCTCGGCGCGCGCGACACGCGCTTCATAGCGCGCCTCGGCGGTTGCCTTGTTACGAGCCTTCAACTCGGCCTTGGCGACCTTCTCCTGGCCCTTGGCCTCCGCCATGCAGATGTCCTTGGCGTTGCCCGAGCGGCCATCGCACGCGCGCTTGGCCGCGTCGTACTGCTGCTCGATCCGCTTTTCTTCCGCATTCACCTGGTCGCGCGTCATCGTGTCGGCGGCGGCAGCCGGAGCGCAGAACGCCAGACCGACCGCGGCGGCAACGAACGCTTTCAATGGCATCGTATTCATCCTGATTCCTTCCTCGTTTCGATCGCAACAATAATTGGATTGAGCGCTGGCAGCCCCAATCAGAAATCGCGCTGGCGGCCTTCCCACTCGGAGAGCTGCCGCTCGGCCTCGTCCTTCGCGATTCCGTAGCGCTCCTGAATCTTTCCCGCAAGCTGGTCGCGCCGCCCGGCGATCACATCCAGCTCATCGTCGGTGAGCTTGCCCCATTGCGCCTTGACCGCGCCCTTCATCTGCTTCCAGTTGCCTTCCACACGATCCCAGTTCATGGTTGTCTCCATCCGTGGTTGATTTCATGAGCCCTAAGGACTACAGGCGGGCCACAAGCACTCAGATGCACGTGCTGGGCCCGTGATCAGCGGGCGGCGGCATTTGCGGCGCAATGATCCTTAACTGTTTGGGACCGGCGGTGTGCAGGCGGTTTGGATGAATCACAAGCCGCCGGGGCAATTGACACCCGGAGTTGGAATCCTCATTAGCCGAACGCAGCGCGCGAACGGGTAAACTTCCGGTCGTCATAACCCGATGCATGAAGCGCCACATCGGTGCACGGAGCCTTCGGTTAGAATCGCCGCATGACGGCGAAGAACTGGCGCACGCCCGCGATCGTGCTGCTCGCGGGCGGGGTCGCAATGACCCTCGCGCTCGGCGCGCGGCACTCGTTCGGCTTGTACCTGCAGCCGATGACGAGCGATCTCGGCTGGACCCGGCAGACCTTCGCCTTCGCGCTCGCCGCGCAGAATCTCGTCTACGGCATCGCGCAACCGTTCTCCGGCATGCTGGCGGATCGTTTCGGCGCCGGGCGCGTCATGCTGGGCGGGGCGCTGCTCTACGTGGTGGGGCTGGTGCTGATGTCGGGCGCGACCACGGGCGTCGAGCTCACCTTCTCCGCCGGCTTGCTGATCGGCACGGCGGTCTCGTGCATCAGTTTCCCGATCGTGTTCGGTGTGGTGGCCCGCATCTTCCCGCCGGAGAAGCGCAGCGTCGCGATGGGCATCGCGGGTGCGGCAGGCTCCTTCGGCCAGTTCGTGATGCTGCCCTACGGCCAGGTGCTCATCAACCTGCTCGGCTGGCAACAGTCGTTGCTGGTGCTTGCGGCGACGGTGGCGCTGGTGGCGCCGCTATCGATGCTGCTCGCCGAAGAGCCGCGTGCGAGCGAGCGCAGCGCGCAGCAATCCATACCCGAAGCCTTGAAGGAAGCCTTCGGCCACCGCGGCTTCCTGCTGCTGTGCGCGGGCTACTGGGTGTGCGGATTCCAGCTGATGTTCATCTCGGTTCATTTCCCGGCCTTTCTCATCGATCGCGGCATGGCGCCCGAGACCGGGATGACCGCACTCGCCCTGATCGGGCTGTTCAACATCTTCGGCAGCTATTCGTGGGGTTGGCTGGGCGCACGCTTCAGCAAAAAGCGTCTGCTGAGCCTGCTTTATTTTCTGCGGGCGATCAACATCGCGGTCTTCATCGTCCTGCCGATTACCCCCTCGAGCGTCTATCTCTTCGGCGCGGTCATCGGTTTTCTCTGGCTCGGCACGGTGCCGCTCACCAGCGGGCTCATCGCTCACATCTTCGGCGTGCGTTACCTGTCCACGCTCGGCGGCTTCGCATTTCTCTCACACCAGATCGGCAGCTTCGTCGGTGTCGCGCTCGGCGGCTACCTGTTCGACCAGACAGGCTCCTACAGCGTCATGTGGACGATCGCCATTGGTGCGGGGGTATTCGCGGCAATCGTGAACTGGCCGATCGACGATCGGGAGATCGTGCGCCCGACGGGCAGGACCGCCACCGCCTGAGCGGTGGCCCTGTCAGCGCCGCACTCTGCCACCGCCTGAGCGCCGGTTCTGTCGGCGCCGGCCCTCTCAGCGCATCTCGTTGCCGGCCCCTTTTAGCGGCGTGCGATCAAGGCCGACATGCGCAACCCACGGAACACCGCGGAGCGCCGCCATAGGAGCGCGAACACCATCACGGCCAGGACCGCGGTGACGACGACGAACGGCCGCGCCCCGATCGCTTGCGCCCCGATACCCGCGATGAGCGAGCCGACCGAGATGAACGCGGGCAGCATCGGCAACACACTCGTCACCTGACCCCGCATCGCGTCCGGGGCGCACATCTGCAAGCTGGTGGTGGTGCTCGCTGCCAGCACCATCTCCGCCATTCCCGCGATCACCAGGAACACGATCGCGACCGCGACCGTGGCGCACGACGCGAACGCGATCAAGGCGAGGGCGAACGCAACCAGCGCGTACATCTGCATGCGCGCGACATGCTCATAGCGCGCGAGAGTCGCGGCGAGCGCTCCGCCGACGACGCCGCCGGCGCCGACCGCCGAGAGCATGAGCCCGAGTCCTTCCGGCCCGACCGCGAACACGTCGGCCGCGAATACCGGCATCAAGGCGCTGAACGACGGAATCAGCAGCAGCGGCGGCACCACGCCGAGGATCGCCATCGCGCGTGCGGCCGGATGGGCAGCGACGAAGCGCAAGCCCGCAAACATCGTTCGCCACGCCGCCGCAGGACGCGCCCCCGCAGGTGTGCGAGCGAGACGGATCATGAGCACACTGGCCGTCACGCCGGCGTAGGTGACGCCCTGAATCGCGAAATTCCATGCCGGCCCCAGCGCAGCGATCAGGATCCCGGCCAACGCCGGCCCGAGCGTCCGGGTCACGCTGAACGCGATGGTATTCAAGGCAACCGCATTGGCCGCTTCCTCGCGCGGCACGATGTCGAACACCATGGTGTTGCGCAGCGTGCGCTCGAACACCGTGCCCGAGCTGCCGACCAGCGAAAACAGGAAAAGATGCCAGACCTGCACCACATCGAAAGCGAGCAATCCGGCCAGCAGGAAGGAAACCAGGCAAGGCGCAACCTGGCTCAATGCCAGCGCGTAGCGCCGGTCGAAGCGGTCGGCGACCAGTCCGGAAAGCGGCGCCAAGGCGAGCATGGGCACCGCGCGCACGCCAAGCACTGCACCCAGCAATGCCGCCGAGCCCGTGATGTCGTACACCACCCAGCCGAGTGTGGCCTGCTGAATCCATTGCGCTGCGGTCGAAAAGAAGGTGCCGCACCACAACCAGCGGAAATCGCGGTGTCGCAATGCGGCGACGGTGGAAGCGAGGGATGGCAACGGGAGCGAAAGAAGCGCGCCGTTAGCCGGGCGCTTGAAGCTTCACGCCGGGCCGGGTACGGTCCGTGCGGCATGGCGCTCGAACGATAGCGCCGTGCCATTTGCGGGGAGCATGCCTTCCTGCCGAACGGACCGCGGCCTCGGCTAGGGCTCGGTGGCGGTTTGCACCGGGACGAGTATCCGGCACGAGAGGGAAGACAATGAAAATCTGGTTAATGACGATCGTCATGGCGGTAGCCGCCATGGCCTCGGGATGCAACACCATCGAGGGCGCGGGCCGCGATCTGGAGCGCGGCGGTGAGAAGGTGCAAGACACTGCTAAGGACGTGAAGCAAAGTATGTAGATATCGGTGCAACCGGCACGCTCGCCGGCGCAGCGTGCCGGCCGGTCTCGCGAGACTGCGAGCGACGTCGACCGCAACATCGGATCCGGTCACGCACCCGCTATGCCGTGTGCGTCGCCGGGCGCAGGCGCAACCGGGACGCTTTCGCGCGGGCGCGACGAGCGCCAGCAAGGCGGTGATTGCACGGGAAGAAGGGCGCGGATGAGCGTTCCACTGCCGGGCGCGGAAAGCACGTGCAGACTGCCGCCGCGGGCTTCGGTGCGCTGGCGCATTCCGAACAGTCCTTGCGCGCCGGAGCGCATCTCGCCGGCACGAAAGCCCCGGCCGTTGTCTTCGACTTCCAGCCTGCAGTGCAGCGGCTCGCATCCGAGCCGCACCCGCACGCGCGTCGCCTGCGCGTACTTGGTCGCATTGGTGAGCGATTCCTGCAGCACGCGAAACAGCGCGATCTCGACCTCCTCCGGCAACTGCGGATCGATCTCCGGCAGTTCCAACTCCACATCCCAGCCGGCGCGCTCCGCCACCTGTTCGGTCAGCTCGCGCGCCGCGGTGGCCAGGCCGAATGTCGACAGCGTGCTCGGCCGCAGGCCTTCGACGATGCGACGCTTCGCAACCATGCCCTGATCGAGATGTTGGATCACGCGCGCCAACTTCTGATGCAAGGCTGCATGTTCTTCTCCGAGCCGTCCTCGAATCCAGGCGATATCCATCTTGCTCGCCGTGAGCAGCGCCCCGAGCTCGTCGTGGAGCTCGCGCGCGAGCGCGGAGCGTTCCGCTTCCGCAGCCTCCTGCAGGCGCGAAGCGAGCGAGTCGAGTTGGCGCGTGCGTTCGCGCACGTGGCGGTTCAGCAGATCCTGTCGTTCATTGGAGACACGCCAGTCGCGCTTCAAGCCGAAAAACAGGGCAACGACCAGCACCACGTTGAGGGCCGCGACCAGTGCGATTCCGAGCCGGGACAAGGCAAGGCTCGCGTGCCAACCCTCAGCGATGGTGCGCGCCGAGTTGTCCTCGCGCCGCGAAAGATCCTCCAGCAGGAAGCGGATCTCATCCATGGTACGCTGGCCGACACCGCTCTGGACGATTTCGAGCGCCCGATCGATACGCGCATGCTCGGTGAGATCGAGGGTGAGGTCGATCTCGCCCAGCTTGGCACCGATAGCCGCGATCAGGGTGGCGTAAACTTTCTCGGCGTCCGCATCCGGATGCAGCGCGTAGTGCGGACGCAGCTCGTCCAGCAGCTTGCGGATTTGCGGCACGGCATCCTCGTACGGTTCGAGGTATTCGCGCTTGGCGGTGAGCAGAAAACTGCGCTGGCCGGTTTCGGCGTCCGCGAGCCGCGCCGACAGGGTATTGAGGCGCACGCTCGTGGCTATGGATTGCATGGCGGACTGGTAGCGATGGGTGATGCTGCGATGCCCGAGCTCGGAGACCACCAGGATCCCCGCCGCTACCACCAGGCAGCCGCCCAGCGCGAGCTCCCTGCGCCAGCGTGTCAGCCAAGCGTCCAATCCCAGAATCACCTGCTCCCTCTGTCGTTTTGCCGGGTGTACCGGAGTATTGTCGGAGCGTGCCGCCTGTCCCGTTTTCGTTCACGGCAAGCCTGTTCGATAATAGCTCGTATGGCTCGACGCGGTTTCAGGTGCGCGCGCGCAACGGCATGAACGCAACCCTCCCCATTCGCATTCTGATCGCGGACGACCACGCGATTGTACGCGCTGGCTTGGCGCAGTTCATCTCCGATCAGCCCGACATGCGCGTGGATGCGGAAGCATCCAGTGGCGAAGAGGCGATCCGCCTGGTGCGCGATCACGATTTCGACGTGGTGCTGCTCGACATCGCCATGCCGGACAAGAACGGTATCGATTGCCTGCGCATCATCCGGCAATCCAAGCCGCGCCTGCCCGTCCTGATTCTCAGCGGCTATCCCGAGTCGCATTATGCGATCAATCTGCTGCGTGCTGGAGCCCACGGTTACGTGCCGAAGGAGGCGGCCGCGGCCACGCTGGTGCACGCGATCCGCGTCGTGGCGCGAGGCAGAAAATATTTGAGCGAGACCGCCACCGAGCTGGTGTCGACCGAACTGCGCCGCTCCAGCGACAGGAAGCTGCACGAAACGTTGTCCGAGCGCGAATTCCAGGTCTTTCGCAAGCTTGCCGAGGGTCATACGCCGACCCATATCGCATCGGCGCTGTGTCTGAGCGTGAAGACCGTCAGCACTTATCGCGCGCGCATCCTGGAGAAGATGGGACTCAAGTCCAACGCCGACATCACCTATTACGCGATCAGCAACGGCCTGCTGGAGTAGCGCGATTGGAAGGTGTCAGGGTACGAGGGGTGCTCGCGTGAACTGTGCCCGGATGCGTTCCATGCGCTTGCGGTTGACGCCGAAATCGCTGTAACCCAGGCGCGCGGCCGAGCGCACGTGGACGACGCGAGCCGCAGCGTCGACATGGAATTCCAGATCGTCGACGAATCCGAACACGCGGCTCGACACTTCGGCGCGCAAATAACCCGCCGATTCGGCGACGATGCGCACGCGCTCGAGCCCGCTCAGGATCGACTTCAGCCGCGCCAGCGCGGCATCGGGCGCATCCGCGAATGCGAGCGGGGCGACGTAGTGCTTGCCCTGCGTCTGGCTGCTCACGCAATTGGGCGTTTCGGGACAGGGCTTGAGCCGGCCGTCGCGTACACCGAGATCGGCCGGAGGTGTGGCGGAAAACGTCATCGCGCTCGAGACCGGGCAGGCGCACGCGGCGACAATCGCAGCCGCCGCTCGCACGCAACCCGGCCGCACCCTCATGCTAGAACGGAATGTCGTCGTCCATGTCGGCAATCCCGGCGGGATTCTTGGCGGGCGCCTTGGCTGCCGCACCCGCGGCGGGCTTCGCAGCCGGGCGTGCGGCCGGCGCATCGTCGCCGGCATCGTAGGAGGGCGCGCCTGCGCCTGCGCGCGAACCGAGCATCTTCATCTCGGAGGCGATGATCTCGGTGGTGTACCTCTCCTTGCCTTCCTTGTCGGTCCACTTGCGCGTCTCCAGGCGCCCTTCGACAAATACCTGCGAGCCCTTCTTCAGATACTCGCCCGCGATTTCGGCCAGGCGCCGGTAGAACGTGACGCGGTGCCACTCGGTCTTCTCCTGCCGCTCACCGCTGGTTCGATCCTTCCAGGTGTCGGTGGTCGCGAGCGTCACGTTGGTTACCGCTTCGCCATTGGGCATGTAACGCGTCTCGGGGTCGCGCCCCAGGTTGCCGATCAGAATGACCTTGTTGACCGATGCCATCAGCTCTCTCCCGCAATGAGTTTCAACACATCCTCTTCGTCGAAGGCCCGCGCGTCGACCTTCACGTAAGCCATGCGCGTGCCCGCCTGCAACGTGACCTCGCGCACGCCCGGGAGCGCATGCAGCCGCTCGCGCAAACCGGCCGCACGCTGCCCGTCCAGCGGCGGAAGCGGGTAGGTTCGTATGCTGCTTGCATCATAGCTTCGCATTCCCCAGGCCGCGAGCAGCCATACCGCCATCAGCCCCAGGTTCATCGCCAGCAGCGCGGTGCGGCCCCAGTGTTGGGCGAGATAGCCGGCGAACGCGCTTCCGCACGCGGCGCCCAGGAACTGCACGGTGCTGTAGACCGCGATCGCCGTTCCGCGCCCGCCGGCCGGTGCCGCCCGCGAGACTTGGGCTGGCAGCGCCGCCTCCAGCAGCATGAACCCCGCAAAGAATACCAGCAGGGCAATGCCGATGCCGATAAGACTTTGGGCGCGAAAAAGGAGTAGGACCTGGCTCGCCGCAACGACCGCAATGGAGAGAAGAAACACCGGCCTGGAGCGGCCCTTGCGATCGCCGAAGTGCAGCGCCGGGACCACGTACAGAGCCGATCCGAGCAGCACCAGCGCGTACACCTTCCAGTGTTCGTGGCCGTCGAGCCCGGCCTCGACCAGATCGAACGGAACCGTGATGAACAGCGACATCAGCACCGCGTGCAGAGCGAAAATGCCGACGTTGAGGCGGTTCAACTCCCGGTCGCGCAAGACCTCCGCGACCCGGACCGGTGCGCGCGTCGCGTTCGGATTCGGTGCGGGCGGATCGGGCAGGCGCACGACCACGACCATCGCAGCCAGCGCCAGGATCGCGGTGAGATAGAAGATGCCATCGACGCCGACGACGCGCCCCAGCCAAGGTCCTAGGACCAGAGACGCCGCAAAGCTCGCGCCGATCATGGAGCCGATGATCGCCATGACCTTGGTGCGATGCTCTTCGCGTGTGAGGTCCGCCGCCATCGCCATCGCCACCGCTGAGACCGCACCCGAGCCCTGCAGGATGCGGCCCAGGATCACGCCGTGAATCGAGGTCGAATAGCCCGCGAGCACGCTGCCCGCGGCGAAGATCGTCAAGCCGATGTAGAGCAGCGGCTTGCGGCCGAACTGGTCCGACCAGCGTCCGAACGGGATCTGCAAGATCGCCTGCGACAGGCCGTAGGCCCCCAATGCAATGCCGACCAGCGTGAGATCGTTGCCGCCTTCGAGGCGGGCGGCGTATAGCGCGAACACCGGCAGGATCACGAACAGGCCGAGCATGCGCAGGCCGAAGATGCCCGCGAGGCCGATCGCGGCGCGAAGCTCGCGCGCGCTCATGCGCTCGGATGCGGACATCGGCCAAATGGGATTGGGAAACGAAGTCGAGTATATTAGCAGGTTTGACTTTGCCCGCTCCCAGTCGATGAAGCAGGATTCTTCCGCCGCGCTCGCCGCCGCATCCGACCGAACGGGCGCGGGCCAAGGCGTCATCCGCATCCGCGGCGCGCGCACGCATAACCTCAAGAACATCGATCTCGACCTCCCTCGCAACCGCCTGGTGGTGGTCACCGGCTTGTCGGGCTCGGGCAAGTCTTCGCTCGCCTTCGATACGCTCTATGCCGAAGGCCAGCGTCGTTACGTCGAATCGCTGTCGGCGTATGCGCGCCAGTTCCTGCAGCTGATGGACAAGCCGGACGTCGATCTCATCGAGGGGCTTTCGCCCGCGATCGCGATCGAGCAGAAGGCGACCAGTCACAATCCCCGCTCCACCGTGGGCACGGTGACCGAAATCCACGACTATCTGCGGCTGCTGTTCGCGCGCATCGGCGATCCGCACTGCCCCGAGCACGGCGTGACGCTGAGCGCGCAAAGCGTCTCGCAGATGGTCGATCACGTGCTCGCAGCGCCCGAAGATACGCGCTTGATGATCCTCGCGCCGCTCATCGTCGGGCGCAAGGGCGAGCAGGCGGATCTGTTCGAGGAGCTGCGCGCGCAAGGCTTCGTGCGCGTGCGCATCGACAGCGTGGTGCACGAGATCGACGCGCTGCCCACGCTCGCACGCAACCAGAAGCACACCATCGAGGCTGTCATCGACCGGCTGCGCGTGCGTCCCGACGCGAAGCAGCGCCTGGCCGAATCGTTCGAAACCGCGCTGCGCCATTCGGACGGCCGCGCCATCGCGGTCGAGACCGATAGCGGGCGCTCGCACATGTTTTCGTCGCGCTTCGCCTGCCCGATCTGCAGCTACAGTCTGCCCGAGCTCGAGCCGCGGCTGTTCTCGTTCAACAACCCGCTCGGCGCCTGCCCGCGCTGCGACGGCCTGGGCGCCATCACGCTGTTCGATCCGAAGCGCATCGTCGCCTTTGCGCACTTGTCGCTTGCCGCCGGCGCGATCAAGGGCTGGGACCGGCGCAACCAGTTCTATTTCCAGATGCTCACGGGGCTGGCGGCACACTACGGCTTCGATGTCGATACGCCGTTCGAGCAGCTGCCCGAAGCGGTGCGCGACGTGGTGCTCTACGGCTCCGGAAGCGAGCGCATCCGCTTCAACTATCTCGGCGAGCGCGGCAATCGGTATGTGCGCGAGCATGCGTTCGAAGGCATCGTGCCCAATCTCGAGCGGCGCTATCGCGAGACCGATTCGGCACTCGTGCGCGAGGAGCTGGCGAAGTATCTCAACACGCAGGTGTGCCCGGAATGCAACGGCACGCGCCTTCGCATCGAAGCGCGGCACGTGTTCGTTGCGGGCCACGCGATCTACCAGGTCTCCGCGCTCACCTTGCGCCAGGCCGCAACCCTGTTCCAGTCGCTGAAGTTGAACGGCAACCGCCAGGCGATCGCGGACAAGATCGTGCGCGAGATCCTGAATCGGCTGCGCTTCCTCAACGACGTCGGCCTGGACTACCTGTCGCTGGACCGATCGGCCGATACGCTCTCCGGCGGCGAGGCGCAGCGCATCCGTCTCGCCTCGCAGATCGGCTCGGGCCTGACCGGCGTCATGTACGTGCTCGACGAGCCCTCGATCGGTCTGCACCAGCGCGACAACGACCGGCTGCTCGCCACGCTGCGCAACCTGCGCGACCTCGGCAACTCGGTCGTGGTGGTGGAGCACGATCGCGACGCGATCCTGGCCGCGGATCACGTAATCGACCTCGGACCGGGAGCGGGAGAGCACGGCGGGCGAGTGCTCGCGCACGGCACGCCTGCGCAAATCGCGGCCACCCCCGAGTCGATCACCGGCCAGTATCTGAACGGCAAGCGCTCGATCGCCACCCCGGCGCTGCGGCTGCGGCCCGACAGGACGCGCATGCTCGTCGTTTCGGGCGCGCGCGGCAACAACCTGAAGGCGGTGGATCTCGAGCTTCCGGTGGGCTTGTTCGTGTGCGTGAGCGGCGTGTCCGGCTCGGGCAAGTCGACGTTGATCAACGATACGCTGTACCGGGTGTGCGCGCGCCATCTCTACGGCGCCGCCGACGAACCGGCAGCGCATGCGTCGGTCTCCGGGCTGGAGTTCTTCGACAAGGTCGCAGCCGTCGACCAGGGCCCGATCGGGCGCACGCCGCGCTCGAACCCGGCGACGTATACGGGCCTGTTCACGCCGATCCGCGAGCTGTTTGCCGGGGTGCCGGTGGCGCGCGAACGCGGCTACGGACCCGGACGGTTCTCCTTCAACGTCAAGGGCGGCCGGTGCGAGGCCTGTCAGGGCGACGGCGTCACACGCGTCGAGATGCACTTCCTGCCCGACATCTACGTGCCGTGCGACGTTTGTCACGGCAAGCGCTACAACCGCGAGACGCTGGAAGTTCAGTTCAAGGGCCGCACCGTGGACGAGGTGCTGGCGATGACGTGCGAACAGGCGCGGGAGTTCTTCGCAGCCATCCCGGCCGTCGCACGCAAGCTCGATACGCTGCTCGAGGTCGGCTTGGGCTACGTCAAGCTCGGCCAGAGCGCGACCACGCTCTCCGGTGGCGAAGCGCAACGCGTCAAGCTCGCGCTCGAGCTTTCCAAGCGCGACACGGGGCGCACGCTCTACATCCTGGACGAGCCCACCACCGGGCTGCACTTCCACGACATCGATCTGCTGCTCAAGGTGCTGCACCGGCTGCGCGATCGCGGCAATACCGTGGTCGTGATCGAGCATAATCTCGATGTCATCAAGACCGCCGACTGGGTCGTGGACCTCGGGCCCGAGGGCGGCGAGGCCGGCGGGCGGATCGTCGCCGCAGGACGCCCGGAGGATATCGCCCGCAATCCCGCAAGCCACACCGGGGAGTATCTTCGGAATTTGCTTTGACGCTCGCCGCCGGGCGCGGTCGGCCGGTTCGAGCTGCAGCGTGCCGCGGGAGCGAACAGCGCCGGAAGGATGCGACGATGTACCTGCCAAAGACGTTCGAGGAGACCGATGCGGCGCGGTTGCAGGAGTTCATCCGCCGCCATCCGCTGGCAACGCTCATAAGCAACGATGCGAACGGCCTCTGCGCCGATCACATCCCGATGCTGGTCGCGACCGGCGCCGATGGCGCAACGCTGCTGCGAGGACACGTGGCGCGCGCCAATCCGCTGTGGCGCAACCTCGGTGCCGGCGCTTCGGTGCTCGCGATCTTTCAGGATGCGGGCGGCTACATCACGCCGTCCTGGTACGCCACCAAGGCGGAGACCGGCAAAGTGGTTCCGACCTGGAACTACGTCGCGGTCCACGTCCAGGGCAGCGCACGCGCGGTGGACGATTCCGACTGGCTGCAGGCGTTCCTCACCCGTTTGACCAGCGCGAACGAATCGGCTCGTGCGCAACCCTGGAAGCTCACCGATGCACCGGCCGAGTTCATCGCCGCGCAGCTGAAGGCGATCGTGGGCATCGAGGTGCAGGTCGCGCACATGGTGGGGAAGTGGAAGGCGAGCCAGAACCGCGTTGCGCGCGACATCGATGGCGTGATCTCCGGGCTGCGCGGGCGCGGCGATGCCGATTCGCTGCGCATGGCTGCGGATGTCGAGCAGCGGCGCCCGCGCTGACGGCAAGCTCCGGCGCCGCCACTGGCGACCCTTCTCTTCTTCGAAGTGCGACTGAAGGCCTTTCGGGCACGATGCCGATACGGGTTACACCGATAACCGCTTCGCGTCCGCGCAGATTCGGCAAACCCCGCGCCTGAGCGTCAGCCAACGTCAGGACCGGATATGCACGGAGTCGCCGACCGCGAGTCCGAGCCTTGCAGCTGCGCTGACGCGATTGCAGGCGATCTCGACCAGTCCCACGCTGTTTACGTACCAGAACGCTTCGCCGGCAGGCGCTGCGGCGAACACCTCCGCATGCCGCACGTTGGCGCCATGGATCGTGAGCGTGAGCGGTGTGTTCCGGGCCACGTCGTCTCCGCGCAGCCCCGTGATCGCATTGCCATAGTGGTCGATGTAGACGATCTCGGCGAGGTCCGCTTCGTCCAGCTGGACATCGAAGGCGGCGAGCGGGCGCAGCGCGTCGCTGGGAAAGATACCGAGCGCGAGCCGCGCGGCGATGGGCGCGAACAGATCGCGGCCGTGGAACGAACGCGAGAGCGCTTCCGGGCGCCAGACGATCTCCCACACGGCCTTGTCGCGGCTGCGGGCGGCAACGACGGACAAGAGCCCGTTGTCGGGACCAACGAAGTAAGAATCCCGGGCGCGCAGCACGACAGGCTTGCGGCTCGTGCCGACTCCCGGATCGACGACCGCCAGGATGACGCTGCCCGGTGGGCAGCATTGCGAGAGCGCGGCCAGCAGGTGTGCCCCGGGTTCGACGCGAAACGCCGGCGCTTCGTGCAGCAGGTCGACGACGGCCACAGCCGGCGCGTGCCGCGCCAGCTCGGCCTTGACTTGACCGACGTAGATGTCGGCGGCGCCGAAATCGGTGACGAGGTAGATCACGCTGCCAGTGTAGCGCGATCAGGGGAGGTGGCTGGTCGAGCGCTCTACAAGCGCTATCGGAGCATTGTGCCTCCGACTAACTTCGCCGTTCCTCGCGAAGTAAGTCTACGCCGTAACGCGCCTCACGCTGCTTTTGCTTCCCCGCCCTCTGCCCTTTCGGGCTGGTCGAGGAGCTCCACCAGCGCCATAGGCGCGTTATCACCCTTGCGGAAACCGAACTTCAATATCCGCAGGTAGCCGCCATTGCGGGTTGCATAGCGCGGACCGAGCTCGTCGAACAGCTTCACCACCATGTCGCGGTCGCGCAGCCGGTCGAAGGCGAGCCGCCGATTCGCCAGGCTGGGCGCCTTGCCGAGCGTGATGATCGGCTCGACCACCCGCCGCAGCTCCTTCGCCTTCGGCAAAGTCGTCTTGATCGTCTCGTGGCGCAGCAACGAATTGGTCATGTTGCGTAGCATGGCGAGGCGGTGGCTGGAGGTGCGGTTGAGCTTCCTCAGCCCGTGTCCGTGACGCATGGTTTGCTCCTTATCGCCGCCTTAACGTCGCTCTAGGCCCGACGGCGGCCAGTTCTCGAGCTTCATCCCCAGCGTGAGGCCGCGCGAGGCGAGGACTTCCTTGATCTCGTTGAGCGACTTGCGGCCGAGGTTCGGCGTCTTCAGCAGCTCCGTCTCGGTGCGCTGGATGAGATCGCCGATGTAGTAGATGTTCTCGGCCTTGAGGCAGTTGGCGGAGCGCACGGTGAGCTCCAGGTCGTCCACCGGACGCAGCAGGATGGGATCGATCTGCTGCGGCTTCTGCGGCTCTTCCGAAAGCTGCGTGCCCTTGAGATCCGCGAACACCGACAGCTGCTCGACCAGGATGCGCGCGGCGTAGCGCACCGCTTCCTCGGGCTCGACCACGCCGTTGGTCTCGATATCCATGATGAGCTTGTCGAGGTCGGTGCGCTGTTCCACGCGCGCCGAATCGACGGCATAGCTCACGCG
The DNA here is from genome assembly GCA_009377585.1 of Betaproteobacteria bacterium. NCBI lineage: Bacteria > Pseudomonadati > Pseudomonadota > Betaproteobacteria > Betaproteobacteria bacterium. Next base: position 36,172 of record WHTS01000036.1, on the reverse strand, counting down.
CCGCACCGGGCTGAACGAGGCATCGAGCATGATCGAGCCGATCGGACGCCCTTCCTCTTCGTTCAGGCTCGAGCGCACGGCCGCCGGCTGATAACCACGTCCCTGCTCGATCTTGATCTGCATGTCGAGCTTGCCGCCGGGGGTGAGATGCGCGATCACGTGCTCGGGATTGACGACTTCGACATCGTGCGACACTTCGATATCGCCCGCCGTCACCACGCCTTCGCCCTGCTTCTTGATATTGAGCCACACTTCCTTCTGCGTGTGCAGCTTCAGCACGATGCCCTTCAGGTTGAGCAGGAGGTCGACCACGTCTTCCTGGATGCCGTCGATGGTCGAATACTCGTGCAGCACCCCGCCGATCTTGACTTCGGTGGGGGCGGTGCCCGGCATCGACGATAGCAGCACGCGCCGCAGCGCATTGCCGAGCGTATGGCCGTAGCCGCGCTCGAACGGCTCCATCACCACCTTGGCATGCGTGGGGGAGAAGTTCTCGACGTCGATGATACGGGGCTTCAATAGAGCGCTGCTTTGCATCATCGCTGGTTATCCTCGATCACTTGGAGTAAAGCTCGACCACGAGCGATTCGTTAATGGTCGACGACAATTCGGAGCGCGCCGGACGCGCTTTGAAAGTTCCCTTCAAACCCTTCGCATCCACCTCGACCCATTCCGGAAAGCCGCGCCCCTCGGCCGCTTCCACCGCGGCCTTCACGCGCAACTGCGCCTTGGCCGGCTCCGCGATCTCGACCACGTCGCCCGGCTTGCACTGGTACGACGGGATGTTCACCCGGCGTCCATTCACCAGGATGCCGTTATGGCGCACCACCTGGCGCGCCTCGGTGCGCGAGGCGCCGAAGCCCATGCGGTAGGCGACCGTGTCGAGCCGGCTCTCCAGCAGTTGCAGCAGCTTCTCGCCCGTGATGCCCTTCGCCCGATCGGCTTCGGCATAGATGCGGCGGAACTGGCGCTCGAGGATGCCGTAGGTGCGGCGGATCTTCTGCTTCTCACGCAGTTGCACGCCGTAGCCGGACAGCCGGGATTGCTTCTGGCCATGCTGACCAGGCGGATAGTTGCGGCGTTCCACCGCGCACTTGTCGGTGAAGCACTTCTCTCCCTTGAGAAAGAGCTTCTCGCCTTCCCGCCGGCACTGGCGGCACTTCGCATCGAGATTTCTGGCCACGTAATGCTCCTTACACGCGGCGCCGCTTGGGCGGGCGGCAGCCGTTATGCGGGATCGGCGTCACGTCCGAAATGAGCGTGATCTTCATGCCCAGGGCGTTCAAGGCCCGCACTGCCGACTCGCGACCCGGCCCCGGACCCTTGATCCGCACTTCCAGGTTCTTCACGCCGCATTCCTGCGCGGCCTTGCCGGCCGACTCGGCCGCCACCTGCGCGGCGAACGGCGTGCTCTTGCGCGAGCCCTTGAAGCCGCTCGCGCCGGAAGTCGCCCAGGCGAGCGTGTTGCCCTGACGATCGGTGATCGTCACGATGGTGTTGTTGAACGAGGCGTGAACGTGCGCGATGCCTTCGGCAACGTTCTTCTTCGCCTTCTTGCGCACACGAGTGGGGGCCTTGGCCATTGCCGATATCCTTTACGCGGTGCCCGCGGGCTTGTTCAGTTTGATCGCCGCCTTGCGCGGCCCCTTTCGCGTGCGCGCGTTGGTGCGGGTGCGCTGGCCGCGCACCGGGAGCCCACGCTTGTGGCGCTGCCCCCGGTAGGTGCCGAGGTCCATCAGCCGCTTGATGTTCATCGACATCTCGCGGCGCAGATCGCCTTCGGTGGTGAACTTGCCGACTTGTTCCCGCAGCCGGTCCATCTCCGCGTCCGACAGATCCTTCATCTTGGTCGTGACGACGATGCCGGCCGATTCGCAGATCCGGCGTGCGCGCGAGCGCCCGATGCCGTAAATCGCAGTCAGCGCAATGCACGCATGCTGATGGTTGGAAATGTTTACGCCGCCGATACGGGCCATGCGACCCTCCTAGAATCGAAGTTCGAACTCGTCACGACGAGCGTCCGGGCCCGTCGCCACCGCCAGAGCCTGCTCGATCGCGTCGTTGCCACGGAGATCGGGAATCCAGGATGCCCTGGTTCCCCGATCTCCCGCGCGCGCGGGAACGACGACGAAGTGGCCGGTCGAACATGCCTAGCCTTGCCGCTGCTTGTGCCGGGGATCCTTGCAGATGATCCGGATCACTCGCTTGCGCCGGATCACCTTGCAGTGCCGGCAGATCTTCTTCACCGAAGCCTGTACTCTCATCGCTTGCTCCATCGAGGCCGTCGCGCCGCCGCCCCATCTCACGCGCCGTGAGGACGACCGCCGGTTCGTTCACATCGCCTACTTCGCGCGGAAAACAATACGACCTCGCGTCAGGTCGTACGGCGTCAGTTCCACGGTCACCTTGTCTCCCGGCAGGATGCGGATGTAATGCATCCGCATCTTCCCCGAGATATGTCCCAGGACGATGTGCCCGTTCTCGAGCTTCACCCTGAAGGTTGCATTGGGCAGGGTTTCCACGATCTCGCCCTGCATCTGTATGGTTTCTTCCTTGGCCATCAGCGCGTGGGAAACATCCCTCCCTTGAAGCTCGCCTTCTTCAGCAGGCTTTCGTACTGGTGCGACATCACGTAGGCCTGCACCTGGGACATGAAGTCCATGGTGACGACCACGATGATCAGCAGGCTCGTGCCGCCGAAGTAGAACGGCACGTTCCATTTGACGATCAGGAATTCGGGCAGCAGGCACACCAGCGTGATGTACACCGCGCCGGCGAGGGTGAGCCGCATCATGATGCGCTCGATGTAGCGTGCCGTCTGCTCGCCCGGGCGTATCCCGGGGACGAAGGCGCCGCTCTTCTTCAGGTTATCCGCCGTCTCCTTGGGGTTGAACACCAACGCCGTATAGAAGAAACAGAAGAAGACGATCGCGGCTGCGTACAGCAGGACGTAGATCGGCTGGCCGGGATGCAGCGTATCGGCGATGCTCTTCAACCACCTGACATTGTCGTCGGAAGTTCCGAACCAACCCAGGATGGTCGCCGGAAACAGGATGATCGAGGAGGCGAAGATCGGCGGAATGACGCCCGACATGTTGAGCTTCAGTGGCAGATGCGACGTCTGGCCGCCGTAGACCTTTCGTCCCACCTGGCGCTTGGCGTAGTTCACCAGAATCTTGCGCTGGCCTTTCTCGACGAACACGACCACCCAGGTAACGACGACGACCCCCGCGAACAGCAGCAGCACGAACGGAATCGAATACGCCCCGGTACGCGACAATTCCAGCGTGCCGGCGATCGCCGACGGCAGTCCCGCCGCGATCCCGGCGAAGATGATGAGCGAAATACCGTTGCCGACGCCGCGCTCGGTGATCTGCTCGCCCAGCCACATCAGGAACATGGTGCCGGTAACGAGCGTTACCACCGCCGACAGGCGGAACATCAAGCCGGGCTCGATCACCAGCCCCTGCTGCGACTCGAGCGCGATCGCGATTCCGAGCGCCTGGAACAGTGCCAGCCCCAGCGTTCCGTAGCGCGTGTACTGAGTGATCTTGCGCCGGCCCGCCTCGCCTTCCTTCTTCAACTGTTCGAGCGTGGGCACTGCGACCGTCATGAGCTGCATGATGATCGAGGCCGAGATGTACGGCATGATGCCGAGCGCGAAGATGGTGAAGCGCCCGAGCGCACCGCCCGAGAACAGGTTGAACATGTCCAGGATGCCGCCGCGCTGGGAATTGAACAGCTCGGCGAGCTGCACCGGATCGATCCCCGGCACCGGGATGTGCGCCCCGATCCGGTAGACAATCAAGGCGCCCAGCAAGAACAGCAGGCGACGCTTGAGGTCGCCCAGCTTGCCCGAAAGCCCGAACATCGATGAAGAGTCAGCTGCCAAAACCTGGTCCTTCTTTCCCTAGTCCTTCTTGCCCGCTTCGGCCGCATCGCTTTTTGCGGCCTTACCTTGGGCGGCCTTACCTTGGGCGGCTTTGGCCTTCGCCGCCTTACGCTTGGTGATCTTCGCGGATTCCTCGGCCGCAGCCGGGGCGTTGATCTTGCCGCCCGCCGCCTCGATGGCCGCGCGCGCGCCCTTGGTCGCGCCGATGCCTTCGAGCGTAACCGCCCGCTCCAGCTTGCCCGAGAGGATCACCTTGGCGCCGCGTGCGAGACGCGGGATGACACCCGCAGCGTGCAGCGCGGCGACATCGACCACATCGCCGCTCATGCGCTGCAGATCGGACAGGCGCACTTCAGCCACCCGCCCGCGCAGCGGCGAGACGAAGCCGCGCTTGGGCAGCCGGCGCTGCAGCGGCATCTGCCCGCCCTCGAAGCCGACCTTGTGGAAACCGCCCGAGCGCGATTTCTGCCCCTTGTGACCTCGCCCGGCCGTCTTGCCGAGCCCGCTGCCGATGCCGCGGCCCACGCGCTTGCGCGCCTTGTTCGAACCGGCGGCGGGTTTCAGTGAATTCAGTTGCATCGAGTCACTCGCTTCAATGAGGCCGAGGCACTCTGCCTCGGATTCGGGTCACGCTCACGCAGTACGATCCTCGTTACGCCGCTTCCGAGACGTCGAGCAGGTAGGAGACACGGTTGATCATGCCGCGCACGGCCGGCGTATCGGGCAGCTCCACGCTGCTGTTGCGCCGGCGCAAGCCTAAGCCCCGCACCGTCGCCCGATGCGATTGCTTGGTGCCCATGAGTCCCTTCACCAGCTTCACCCGCAGTTTCTTTTCCTCGGCCATCTCAGGCACCCATGATCTCTTCGACCGTCTTGCCGCGCTTGGCCGCGATCTGGGCCGGGGTATTGAGCTCGTTCAGCCCGGCGATGGTTGCGCGCACGACGTTGTACGGGTTGGTCGAGCCGGTGCATTTGGCCAGGACGTTGCTGACCCCCATGACCTCGAAGATCGCCCGCATCGGGCCCCCGGCGATGATGCCGGTACCTTCGGAAGCGGGTAGCATGAGCACGCGCGAGGCGCCGTGCCGGCCCACCACCGAGTGATGCAGGGTTCCATTCTTGAGCGGGATCTTGACCAGCTTGCGGCGCGCCTCGTCCATCGCCTTCTGCACCGCGACCGGCACTTCGCGCGCCTTGCCCTTGCCCATGCCGATGCCGCCGTCGCCGTCGCCGACCACGGTCAGCGCCGCGAAACCGAGCACCCGGCCGCCCTTGACCACCTTGGTGACGCGATTGATCGCGACCATCTTCTCGCGCAGCCCGTCGGTGCGTTCCTCGCCACCCTGCATGCGCATCCTGGATTGCATCTTGGCCATTGTCGATTCCGTTTAGAACTTCAGTCCGCTCTCGCGCGCAGCCTCGGCCAGTGCCTTGACCCGCCCGTGATACTTGTAGCCGGCACGGTCGAACGCGATCGACTCGATGCCGAGCTGCTTCGCCTTCTCCGCGATCCGCTTGCCCACCTCGGCCGCCGCCTGGACGCTGCCGCCCTTGGCCTGGGCCGCGCGCACTTCGCGCTCCACGGTGGAGGCGGATGCGAGCACCTTGACCCCGGCCGCGTCGATCACCTGCGCGTAGATGTGGCAATTGGAGCGATGCACCGTGAGGCGCGCCGTGTTCAATCCGCTGATCCGGCGGCGGGTCCGCTGTGCGCGGCGAGTCCTGGCACTGTTCTTGTCATGCATGGCGTTGTTCCGAAGAACCAGTCGGCGTCCATCGGACCGTCGGCAGGCGGCGCTTGGCCGTGCCGAAGGGCCTCGGCAGGAGCGCCTACTTCTTCTTGGTCTCCTTCAGCACGATCACTTCATCCGAATACCGCACGCCCTTGCCCTTGTACGGCTCGGGGGGCCGGTATGCTCTTACCTGGGCGGCGACTTCGCCGACCCGCTGCTTGTCGATGCCCTTGATCACGATCTCGGTCTGGGTCGGCGTTTCCACCTTCACCCCCTGGGGCATGGCGTGCACGACCGGATGCGAGAAGCCCAGCGTGAGGTTGAGCTTGTCGCCCTGCGCTTGCGCCCGGTAGCCCACGCCGACCAGGTTCAGGCGCCGCTCGAATCCTTTCGAGACCCCTTGCACCATGTTGGCCGCCAGCGCGCGCAAAGTGCCCGACATCGCCTTCGCCTGGATGCTCTCGCCCACGGCTTCGAACTCCAGGTGATTGTCGACCTTCGACACCTTCACGTCCGCAGACATCGCCTGCGACAGCGTTCCCAGGGGCCCCTTCACGGAGATGCGGCCCTCGGCGACGGTGGCATCGACCCCGGCGGGAATCACCACCGGTATGCGCGCTACTCTGCTCGACATGTCGCGCTCTCCCCTGTCAGGCCACGACGCACAAGACTTCGCCGCCGATTCCCATGCCGCGCGCCTTGCGATCGGTCATGACGCCCTTGGACGTCGACACGATGGCGATACCGAGCCCGTTCATCACGCGCGGAACCGACTTGCTCGGCCGATATACGCGTAGCCCCGGCTTGCTCACGCGCTCGATCTTCTCGATCACCGGCTGGCCCGCGTAGTACTTGAGCCCGATCTCCAGGCGTGGCTTGCCGTCGGCGTCGACCACGTTGAAGTCCTCGATGTAGCCCTCGTCCTTCAGTACCTTCGCGATGGCCACCTTGACCTTGGACGATGCCATGGCGGTGGACGGCTTCTCCGACATCTGCGCATTGCGGATGCGCGTCAGCATGTCGGCGATCGGATCACTCATGCTCATCGCCGTCTCCTACCAGCTCGCCTTGATCACGCCAGGAATCTCGCCGCGCATTGCGATCTCGCGCAACTTGTTGCGCGACAGCCCGAACTTGCGGAAATTGCCGCGCGGCCGGCCTGTGAGCGTGCAGCGGTTGCGCAGCCGCACCGGGCTCGCATTGCGCGGCAGCTGCTGCAGCTTCTCGCGCGCCTGCTGCTTCGCGTCGTCGGTCGCCCGCACATCCTCCAGGATGGCGAACAGCGTGGCGCGCCTGGCCGAATACTTCTTCACCGTGGCGCGGCGCTTCTGTTCGCGATTGATGAGGGAGAGTTTCGCCATTTGTGGGTTCCCGCTCGTTGCCTTCTCAGTTTCGGAATGGGAAGCGGAACGCCGCCAGCAGCGCGCGCGCCTCTTCGTCGTTTCTTGCCGTGGTCGTGATCGTGATGTTCATGCCCCGGATCGCGTCGATCTTGTCGTATTCGATCTCGGGGAAGATGATCTGCTCGCGCACGCCCATGTTGAAGTTGCCGCGCCCGTCGAACGAGCGCACCGGGATGCCGCGGAAGTCCCGGATGCGCGGGATCGCCACCGTGACCAGGCGATCCAGAAATTCGTACATGCGCTTGCCGCGCAGCGTCACCTTGCAGCCGATCGGGTAGCCGTCACGGATCTTGAACATCGCGATCGACTTGCGCGCCTTGGTGATCACCGGCTTCTGCCCGGCGATCTTGGTCATGTCGGCCACCGCGTTGTCCATGACCTTCTTGTCGGCGACCGCCTCGCCCACGCCCATGTTGAGCGTGATCTTCTCGATGCGCGGGACTTCCATGACGGATTTGTAGCCGAACTGCTCGATGAGCTGCTTGACTACGCTCTCGCGGTAATGGTCCTGCAAACGCGCCATGATTGTGCGTACCTCTCGTTTCCGCCGCCTCAGGCGTCGATGACTTCGCCGTTGGACTTGAAGAAGCGCACCTTGCGGCCGTCCTCCAGATTGCGGAAGCCGACCCGGTCGGCCTTGCGCGTCTGGGGATTGAAGATCGCGACCTTCGAGGCGTGCAGCGGCATCTCCTTCTCGATGATGCCGCCCTGCTGCCCGCGCATCGGGTTCGGCCGCTGGTGCTTCTTCACCCGGTTGGCGCCCTCGACCAGCAGATGATCGGCGTCCACCACGCGCAGCACCGTGCCGCGCTTGCCTTTGTCCTTGCCGGCGGTGACCACGACGTCATCGCCCTTCTTGATCTTTCGCATCGCCCTAGTCTCCCTTACAGCACTTCAGGCGCCAGCGACACGATCTTCATGAAGCGCTCGGTCCGCAGCTCCCGAGTCACCGGCCCGAAGATTCGCGTGCCGATCGGCTCGAGCTTGGGAGTGAGCAGCACCGCCGCATTGCCGTCGAAGCGCACCAGCGAGCCGTCCTGGCGGCGCACGCCCTTGGCGGTGCGCACCACCACCGCGTCGTATACCTCGCCCTTCTTCACGCGCCCGCGGGGAGCGGCGTCCTTCACGCTCACCTTGATCACGTCGCCGATGCCGGCATAGCGGCGCTTGGAGCCGCCCAACACCTTGATGCACATCACGGTTCGTGCACCGGTATTGTCAGCGACGTCCAGCATGGTCTGCATCTGGATCATGTTCGTTCTCTTTGGCTACCGCTCAAAACTTTTCCAACTTGGTCCGCCCAACTCCAGTCAAACGGCGGCCAGTATTGGAACCCGTCCGGGTCAAGAACGCCCTGCCGTGCCGAATGGCAGAAAAGCCGGGGCGAATGGAAGCCAGCGATTATAGCTGGCCGTCAAACCATAAGTAAATGCTTGCGCAACGATTTTCTAGACGGTCGGCGCCTTTTCCACCAGCTGGGTCACGCGCCAGCTCTTGTTGCGCGACAGCGGCCGGCACTCCTGGATGAGCACGATGTCGCCGGTGTGGCACTCGTTGTTCTCGTCGTGGGCGTGCAGCTTCACGCTGCGGCGGATGATCTTGCCGTAGATCGGGTGGGTGACCCTGCGCTCGACCAGCACGGTCACCGTCTTGTCGGCCTTGTCGGAAATCACGCGCCCGCTCAACGTGCGTGCGCGGCTGGCTTCGCTCATTGCTTTTGTCCCTTCTGGGCCAGCACGGTGCGCACCCTGGCGATGTCGCGGCGCACCTTGCGCAGCTGGCTGTTGTTCGATAGCTGCTGGGTCGCTTTCTGCATCCGCAAGCCGAACTGGGCACGCAGCAGATCGGTCAACTCGCCCTGCAGGTCGTCAGCGCTTTTCGCTCTCAATTCCGCGGCCTTCATGGCTAGCCTCCGAGTTGCCGGACGACGAACGCGGTGCGCATCGGCAGCTTGGAAGCGGCCAGCCCCAGGGCCTGGCGGGCGAGCGCTTCGTCGACGCCGTCCATTTCGTACAGCACCTTGCCCGGCTGGATCTCGGCCACCCAGTACTCGGGATTGCCCTTGCCGTTACCCATGCGCACTTCCGCCGGCTTCTGCGAAATCGGCTTGTCCGGGAAGATGCGGATCCAGATCCGGCCGCCGCGCTTGATATGCCGCGTCATGGCCCGCCGGGCTGCCTCAATCTGGCGCGCAGTCAGGCGACCCCGGCCAAGCGCCTTCAGCCCGAACTCGCCGAAGCTCACCTTGTTGCCGCGCGTGGCGATGCCCTTGTTGCGGCCCTTCTGTTCCTTGCGGTATTTCCGCCTAGCTGGTTGCAGCATTTTGCTTGGTTCCCGTCTTGCGTGGGCGTCGCGTCGGCGCCGGCGTATCGGCTGCCGGCTCGCCCGCCGCCGGACCGACCGGACGATCGCCCTTGCCGATCGTCTCGCCCTTGAACACCCAGACCTTGATGCCGATCACGCCGTAGGTGGTCTTCGCCTCGGCGAACCCGTAGTCGATGTCCGCACGCAGCGTGTGCAGCGGGACTCGTCCTTCGCGATACCACTCCGAGCGCGCGATCTCGATGCCGTTGAGGCGCCCGGAACTCTGGATCTTGATACCCTGCGCGCCCAGGCGCATGGCATTGGTGATGGCGCGCTTCATCGCGCGCCGGAACATGATGCGCTTCTGCAGCTGGGTGGCAATGGAATCGGCCACCAGTTGCGCATCGAGCTCGGGCTTGCGGATCTCCTCGATGTTCACGTGCACCGGAACGCCGAGCATCCGCTGCAGCTCGGCGCGCAGCACCTCGATGTCCTCGCCCTTCTTGCCGATCACGACGCCAGGGCGCGCGCTGTGCACGGTGATGCGCGCATTCTTCGCCGGGCGCTCGATCACCACGCGCCCCACCGCCGCATGCGAGAGCTTCTTGCGCAGGTAGTCGCGCACCTTGATGTCTTCGTTCAGCATCGAGGCGAAGTTGCGGTTGTTCGCATACCAGCGCGAGGCCCAGGCGCGATTGACTGCGAGACGAAAACCGGTCGGATGAATCTTCTGGCCCATATCAGTTCCTTCCGTCGCCGACCGTCACGAAGATATGACAGGTGGGCTTCATGATTCGGTTGGCCCGCCCCTTGGCGCGCGCCTGGAAGCGGCGCAGGAACGTCCCGCGCTCGACAAAGATGCGCGTGACCTTCAGCTCGTCGATGTCGGCGCCGTCGTTGTGCTCGGCGTTTGCGATCGCCGACTCGACCACCTTGCGGATGATCGTGGCCGCGCGCTTGGGGCTGAACTGCAGCACGTTGAGCGCGCGGTCGACCGGCATGCCCCGAATCTGGTCGGCGACCAGTCGCCCCTTCTGCGCCGAAAGGCGCACGCCGCGTAGCTTCGCTGTGGTTTCCATGTCGTCTTCCGCTACTTCCTCGGGCCAGCGCCGGCCCTCTTGTCCGCGCTGCCGGCCCGCGAGTGGCCCTTGAACGTGCGCGTATGCGAGAACTCGCCCAGCTTGTGGCCGACCATGTTCTCGGTCACGTACACCGGGATGTGCTGCTTGCCGTTGTGGACCGCGATCGTGAGGCCGACGAAATCCGGCAGTACGGTGGAACGGCGCGACCAGGTCTTGATCGGCCGCTTGTCGTTCGACGCCCGCGCCGTCTCCACCTTCTTCACCAGGTGCAGATCGACGAACGGTCCCTTCTTGACGGAACGTGCCATGAGCTTAACCCTTGTTGCTGTTGCGGCGTCGTACGATCATCGTATCGGTGCGCTTGTTCTTGCGCGTCTTGTAGCCCTTGGAGAGCACGCCCCAGGGGCTCACGGGCGGCTGGGCCGCGGCCGTGCGACCTTCGCCGCCGCCGTGCGGGTGATCGATCGGATTCATCGCCACGCCGCGCACGGTCGGCCGGATGCCGCGCCAGCGCTTGGCGCCCGCCTTGCCGATCGAGCGTAGCGAATGCTCTTCGTTGCCGACTTCGCCGATGGTCGCGCGGCAATCGATGTGCGCGCGCCGGATCTCGCCCGAGCGCAGCCGTAGCTGCGCGTAGCTGCCCTCGCGGGCGAGAAGCTGCACCGAGGTGCCGGCCGAGCGCGCGATTTGCGCCCCCTTGCCAGGCAGCATCTCCACGCAATGGATCGTGCTGCCGACCGGAACGTTGCGCAGCGGCATCGCGTTGCCCGCCTTGATCGGCGCCTCGGGACCGCTCACGAGCTGGGCGCCGACCGTGATGCCCTTGGGCGCGATGATGTAGCGCCGCTCGCCGTCGACATAGACCAGCAGCGCGATGTTGGCGCTGCGGTTCGGATCGTACTCGATACGCTCGACACGGCACGGGATGCCGTCCTTGTTGCGGCGGAAATCGATGATCCGATAGTGCTGCTTGTGCCCGCCACCCTGGTGGCGCATCGTGATGTGGCCGCTGTTGTTGCGCCCAGCGCGCCGGCTCTGGCGCTCGGTGAGCGGCGCATACGGGCGGCCCTTGTGCAGGTCGCGATTGACGACCTTGACCAGCGTGCGCCGGCCCGGGGATGTCGGCTTGACTTTGACCAGCGCCATTATCGTCCCTCACCTTCGGCGAAGTTGATCTCCTGCCCCGGCTTCAAGCGCACGTAGGCTTTCTTCCAGCTGTTGCGCCGGCCGATGAAACGCGCGGTGCGCTTCTCCTTGCCCTTGACGTTCAGGACCTGCACGGCCGCGACCTCGACCTTGAACATGAGCTCGACGGCGTCCTTTACGTCGCCCTTGGTCGCGGCACGGTCGACGCGAAAGACGACCTGGTTGTGCTTGTCGCCGACCATGGTGCTCTTTTCCGACACGGTGGGGGCGAGCAGCACCTGCATGAGGCGCTGCTGGCGGGCTACGCTCGCCGGCTTGGCAGCGGGTTTGGCGGACTCGCTCACGCGAACACCTCCTCGAACTTGGCCAGGGCGGCACGGGTGACCAGCACTTGCGGGAAACCGACCAGGCTGACCGGATCGGCCTGCTGCACGCCGCACACGGCGACATGCATCAGGTTGCGCGACGACAGCTCCAGGTTCTCGTCGACGTTGTCGGTGACGATCAGCACGCGCTCGAGCCCCATGTCCTTCAGTTTCGTGGCGAGCAGCTTCGTCTTCGGCGCATCGACTGCGAAACTCTCCACCACCCTCAAGCGCCCCTCGCGCACCAGTTGCGACAGGATGGTCGCGATGCCGGCGCGATAGACCTTGCGGTTCACCTTGTGCGTGAAGTTCTCGTCCGGGCTCGAGGGAAAGATCTTGCCGCCGCCGCGCCACAACGGGCTCGAGGCCATGCCGGCGCGGGCGCGGCCGGTGCCTTTCTGCCGCCACGGCTTGGCCGTGCTCTTGTTGATTTCGCCGCGTGCGCGTTGCGCCCGTGTTCCCTGGCGGCCGTTGGCCAGGTACGACTTGACCAGCTGGTGTACGAGCGCCTCGTTGTAAGCGCGGCCGAACAAGGCGTCCGAACCGGCCACCGATGCCGTCGCCTCGCCCTTGTCATTGATCAGTTGCAATTCCATCACGCCCTCGCTTTGGTCGACGGCGCCACGGTGATCGCGCCTCCGGCATGGCCCGGCACGGCGCCGCGCACGAGCAGGAGCTTGCGCTCGGCATCGATGCGCACCACTTCGAGGTTCTGCGACGTCCGACGCTTGTTGCCGAGGTGTCCCGGCATCTTCTTGCCTGGAAATACCCGCCCCGGATCCTGCGCCTGGCCGATCGAGCCGGGCGCGCGCGTCGTAACCGAGTTGCCGTGGCTCGCCCGGTTGGAGCTGAAGTGATGGCGCTTGATGACGCCCGCGAAGCCCTTGCCGATCGAGGTGCCGACCACGTCGACCCGCTGACCGACCTTGAACACATCCGGGCCCACCTGCGCGCCCGGAGCGAAGTTTGCCGCTTCTTCCAAGCTCACGCGGAATTCGCGCATGACGTTGCCGGCTTCGACACCGGCCTTGGCGAAGTGTCCGGCGAGCGCCTTGTTCACACGCGAGGCGCGGCGGGTGCCGCAGATGATCTGGACCGCGCAATAGCCGTCGCCCTGCTCGGTCTTCACCTGCGAAACCCGGTTGTTGGAGACGTCCAGCACCGTGACCGGAATGCTGTCGCCGTCGGCGGTGAAGATACGTGTCATGCCGACCTTGCGGCCGACCAATCCCATGCTCATTTATCGTTCCCCTTGCTTGAAGGGCCCGGTTGCAATTGACCGGAGGTAAAGGGTTGCAGACGCGACCCGCGACGAGCGCGGATCGCGTCTTTGCTCGTTACAATTTAATTTCGACGTCCACGCCTGCCGGCAAATCGAGCTTCATCAGCGCGTCGACTGTCTTGTCGGTCGGGTCGATGATGTCCATCAATCTGAGGTGCGTGCGGATCTCGAGCTGGTCGCGCGAGGTCTTGTTGACGTGCGGAGAGCGCAGCACGTCGAAGCGCTGCAACCGCGTCGGCAACGGCACCGGTCCCCGGACCACGGCGCCCGTGCGCTTGGCCGTATCGACGATTTCGAGCGCCGACTGATCGATCAGACGGTAGTCGAACGCCTTTAATCGGATACGTATCTTCTGACTCTTGACAGCCATTGGCTTCGCTTTCGCTTCGCGTGAAAAAGTGAAAAGTGAAGGGTGAAAGTGTTCCGGCGCGCGCGAGAGCCGCGCCTCACCTTTCACTCATTCACGCCTCACTGCTATTCAATCACCTTCGAGACCACTCCGGCCCCAACCGTCTTGCCGCCCTCGCGGATCGCAAAGCGCAGCCCCTGCTCCATCGCGATGGGCTGGATCAGCGCCACCGTGATCGACACGTTGTCCCCAGGCATCACCATCTCCGTGCCCTGCGGCAAGTCCACCGAGCCCGTCACGTCGGTCGTGCGGAAGTAAAACTGCGGCCGGTAACCGTTGAAGAACGGCGTATGCCGCCCCCCCTCATCCTTGGAGAGCACGTACACCTCGGCCGCAAACTTCGTGTGCGGGGTGATCGAACCGGGCTTCGCCAGCACTTGACCGCGCTCAACCTCCTCGCGCTTCGTGCCCCGCAGCAGCACCCCGATGTTGTCTCCCGCCTGCCCCTGATCGAGCAGCTTGCGAAACATCTCCACCCCCGTGCACACCGTCTTCAGCGTGGCCTTCAACCCCACGATCTCCAGCTCATCGCCCACCTTCACGATCCCGCGCTCCACCCGACCCGTCACCACCGTCCCACGACCCGAGATCGTGAACACGTCCTCGATCGGCATCAGGAACGTCCCGTCCACCGCACGCTTGGGCTCCGGGATGTAGCTGTCCAGCGCCTCCGCCAGCTTGTGGATCGACTTGATCCCCAGCTCCGTATCCTCCCCCTCCAAGGCCTTCAGCGCAGAGCCCGTCACGATCGGGGTGTCGTCGCCCGGAAACTCGTACTTGGAGAGAAGCTCCCGAACCTCCATCTCCACCAGCTCCAGCAGCTCCTTGTCGTCCACCATGTCGGCCTTGTTCAGGTACACCACGATGTACGGAACCCCCACTTGCCGCGCCAGCAAAATGTGCTCGCGCGTCTGCGGCATCGGCCCGTCCGCGGCCGACACCACCAGGATCGCCCCGTCCATCTGCGCCGCGCCCGTGATCATGTTCTTGATGTAGTCCGCGTGCCCAGGACAGTCCACGTGCGCATAGTGGCGCTTGGTCGTCTCGTACTCCACGTGCGCGGTGTTGATCGTGATCCCGCGCGCCTTCTCCTCCGGCGCCGAGTCGATCTGCGCGTAGCTCTTCGCCTCGCCCCCGAACTGCTTGCTCAACACCGTCGTGATCGCCGCCGTCAGCGTCGTCTTCCCATGGTCCACGTGACCAATCGTCCCTACATTCACGTGCGGCTTCGTCCGCTCAAACTTCGCTCGTGCCATGGCAGCGCTCCGTCAATCTTCGCAGGCAGAAAACTACTTCTTGTTGATGATCGCCTCGGCGACGTTCTTCGGCGCCTCGGCATAGTGTTTGAATTCCATCGAGTACGTGGCCCGGCCCTGGGTCGCCGAACGCAGCGCGGTCGAGTAGCCGAACATCTCCGCGAGCGGCACCTCGGCCTTGATCACCATGGTCCCGACCACTTCTTCCTGGCCCTGGATCATGCCGCGGCGCGACGACAGGTCGCCGATCACATTGCCGACGAAATCGGGCGGCGTCTCGACCTCGACCGCCATCATCGGCTCGAGCAGAACCGGGGTGGCGCGCCGCATGCCTTCTTTGAAGGCGATCGAGCCGGCCATCTTGAACGCGTTCTCGTTCGAGTCGACCTCGTGGTACGAGCCGTCGAACAGCGTGACCTTCACGTCCACCACCGGGTAGCCCGCGAGCACGCCGTTGGAGAGCGAATCGGTAACGCCCTTCTGCACCGCCGGGATGTATTCGCGCGGCACCGAGCCGCCCTTGATCATGTCGACGAACTCGTAGCCGGTGCCCGGCTCCTGCGGATCCATCCGCAGCCACACATGGCCGTACTGGCCACGGCCGCCGGTCTGCTTGACGAACTTGCCCTCGACCTTTTCAACCGGCTTGCGGATGGTCTCGCGGTACGCAACCTGCGGCGCGCCGACGTTCGCCTCCACGCCGAACTCGCGCTTCATGCGATCGACGATGATCTCGAGGTGCAGCTCGCCCATGCCCGAGATGATAGTCTGCCCCGATTCCTCGTCGGTGCGCACGCGGAACGAAGGATCCTCCTGCGCCAGCCGATTGAGCGCGACCCCCATCTTTTCCTGGTCCGCCTTGGTCTTCGGTTCGACCGCGACGTGGATGACGGGATCGGGAAAGTCCATCCGCTCCAGCGTCACGATCTTGTCGATCGCGCACAGCGTGTCGCCGGTCGTGAGGTCCTTCAAGCCCACGCCCGCTGCGATATCGCCGGCGCGCACTTCCTTGATCTCTTCGCGCTGGTTGGCGTGCATCTGCAGGATGCGGCCGACGCGCTCCTTGCGCCGCTTGACCGGGTTGTAGATCATGTCGCCCGAGGACACGATGCCCGAATAGACGCGAAAGAACGTGAGCTGGCCCACGAACGGGTCGGTCATGATCTTGAACGCCAGCGCGGCAAACGGCTCTTCGTCGGAAGACTTGCGCTCGGTCGGCTCGTCGTTCTCGGTCGTGCCCCTGATCGGCGGAATGTCGATCGGCGCCGGCAGGAAATCGATGACCGCATCGAGCATCGCCTGCACGCCCTTGTTCTTGAACGCCGAGCCGCACAGCATCGGCACGATCTCGTTGGCGATGGTGCGGCTGCGCAGGCCGCGCTTGATCTCCTCGACCCCGAGGTCGCCCTCCTCCAGGTACTTGTTCATCAGCTCTTCGGACGACTCGGCCGCCGATTCGACCAGCTTCTCGCGCCAGGCCTTGCAATCGGCCAGCATTTCGGCCGGGATGTCGCGCAGCTCGAAGCGTATGCCTTGCGAGCCCTCTTCCCAGTAGATGGCCTTCATCCGCACCAGGTCGACCACGCCTTCGAACTTTTCCTCCGCGCCGATCGGCAACTGGATGGGAACCGGGTTCGCCTTCAAACGTCCCTTCATCTGCTCGAGGACGCGCATGAAGTCCGCGCCTTGGCGGTCCATCTTGTTGACGAACGCGAGTCGCGGAACGCCGTACTTGCTGGCCTGGCGCCACACCGTCTCGGTCTGCGGCTGAACGCCGCCCACCGCACAGAATACCGTGCAGCAGCCGTCGAGCACGCGCAGGCTCCGCTCCACCTCGATGGTGAAGTCGACGTGTCCCGGCGTGTCGATGATGTTGATCCGGTGCTCCGGGAACGAGCCGTCCATGCCCTTCCAGAAGCAGGTGGTGGCGGCCGAGGTGATGGTGATGCCGCGCTCCTGTTCCTGCTCCATCCAGTCCATCACGGCCGTGCCGTCGTGCACCTCGCCGAGCTTGTGCGACACCCCCGTGTAGAAAAGAATGCGCTCGGTCGTCGTCGTCTTGCCCGCGTCGATATGGGCGACGATGCCGATGTTGCGGTAGCGCTCGATGGGAGTCTTGCGGGCCACTTCAGGAAACTCTCGAAACGTTGGGGGGATACCGATATTCGCTCGGAAACGCGGAATTCAAGGTTTAAAGGCGCAAGGGTTAAAGCGCTAGGATTGGAAGCGCACGGGTCAGAAGCGGTAGTGCGCGAAAGCCTTGTTGGCATCGGCCATGCGATGCACCTCTTCGCGCTTCTTCATCGCGCCGCCGCGACCTTCGGCCGCCTCGAGCAGCTCCCCGGCAAGGCGAGCATCCATCGACTTTTCGCCGCGCTTGCGGGCGGCCTCCCGGATCCAGCGCATGGCGAGCGCCGCGCGCCGGATCGGCCGCACCTCGACCGGAACCTGGTAATTGGCGCCCCCCACACGGCGGCTCTTGACCTCCACGGAGGGCTTGACGTTGCCGACGGCCTGGCCGAACACCCCCAACGGATCCTTGCCGGTCTTCTTGGAGATCTGAGAGAACGCGCCGTACACGATGCGCTCGGCAACCGACTTCTTGCCGTCGGTGGTGATGACGTTGATGAACTTGGCGACCTCCTGATTCCCGAACTTGGGATCGGGGAGGATGTCGCGTTTAGGGATTTCTCGTCTGCGTGGCATGGTCGTCTACCGTGTTGGGGGGGGTGCCTACGCCGCCTTGGGCCGCTTCGCGCCGTACTTGGAGCGGCTTTGCTTGCGATCCTTCACCCCGGCTGTGTCGAGGCTGCCGCGCACGATGTGATAACGCACGCCGGGGAGATCCTTCACGCGGCCGCCGCGAATCAGCACCACCGAGTGCTCCTGCAGATTGTGACCCTCGCCGCCGATATAACCGATCACCTCGAAGCCGTTAGTGAGGCGAACCTTGGCGACCTTGCGCAGGGCCGAGTTCGGCTTCTTCGGCGTCGTGGTGTAGACGCGGGTACAGACACCGCGGCGCTGCGGGCATTCCTGCAGGGCCGGCACTTTGCTCTTCGCGCGCCGCGCGATGCGAGCTCCGCGTACCAACTGATTGATCGTGGGCATAAGGGCTCGAGTTGCTGTTGTGTAACGAAACGACTTCGGTCGAGAAGCGCGCCGCACCGGCCGGCGCGCTGCCAAACAGGGCTTTCAAAAAACGCGACGGCACTTGGGATGAGTGCCGTCGCCCTGCGAGCTGCTAGACACTCGCCTCCGGGTAGTCCGGGCCCGAAGAACGCGAGTGGCCTACAAAAACAAAAGACCGTCGATTTTAGGAGCCACCCATAGGGGTGTCAAGCCACTTGCTCGCTTCCGGACTCCTCCGCGAACGGCGATTCCACGGCCGGCTGGGCGGTGCCGAGTGCATCGGCCAGTTCCTGCTGGCGGCGGCGCATGCGGTGGTATGCAAGCCCCGTCCCGGCGGGAATCAGCCGGCCCACGATGACGTTCTCCTTCAGCCCCCGCAGCTCGTCGCGCTTGCCCATGATGGCAGCCTCGGTGAGCACGCGGGTCGTTTCCTGGAACGAGGC
Organism: Betaproteobacteria bacterium; assembly: GCA_009377585.1. Taxonomy (NCBI): domain Bacteria; kingdom Pseudomonadati; phylum Pseudomonadota; class Betaproteobacteria; species Betaproteobacteria bacterium. The sequence goes on along the minus strand of WHTS01000036.1, from coordinate 17,725 downwards.
GGCCGAGATGAACGAATCGGTCGATAGCGACGCCTTGGTGATGCCGAGCAGCATGTGCTCGTAGACGGCCGGCTGCTTGCCTTCCTTCACCAGGCGCTCGATCTCCTCCAGGACTTCGGCCCGTTCCAGCTGCTCGCCGACGATGAAGCGGCTCTCGCCGGCATCCGCGATGGCCACGCGCCGCAGCATCTGGCGTACGATCACCTCGATGTGCTTGTCGTTGATCTTCACGCCTTGCAGGCGATAAACGTCCTGCACTTCGTTGCAGATGTAGCGGGCGAGCGCCTCCACCCCGAGCAGACGCAGGATGTCGTGCGGATCGGCCGGGCCGTCGACGATCATCTCGCCCTTGTTCACCACCTGGCCGTCGTGCGCCATCACGTGCTTGTCCTTCGGGATCAGGTACTCGTGCGCGACGCCGTCCAGATCGGTGATCACCAGGCGCTGCTTGCCCTTCGTATCCTTGCCGAACGACACCGTGCCAGTGACCTCAGCCAGTACGCCGGCATCCTTGGGCGAGCGCGCTTCGAACAACTCCGCCACTCGCGGAAGACCGCCGGTGATATCGCGCGTCTTGCTCGTTTCCTGCGGGATTCGCGCAAGCACTTCGCCCACCGACACCTGCTGGCCGTCGCGCACCGTGATGATCGAGCCGATCTGGAAGGTGATGTTGACCGGCAGCTCCGAGCCCGCCATGCGCACTTCCTGGCCCTCGTCGTCGATCAGTTTTACCAGCGGGCGCAGACCCTTCGCTTGCGCGCCGCCGCGGCGCTTCGGATCGACCACGACCAGAGTCGACAGGCCCGTCACCTCGTCGATCTGACGCGCCACGGTCGAGCCTTCCTCGACGTTCTCGAACTTGATGCGTCCGGCATACTCGGTGATGATGGGGCGGGTGTGCGGATCCCACGATGCGAGCACCTGTCCGGCCTTGACCGCATCGCCGTCCTTGGCAGTGAGCGTCGCGCCGTAGGGCACCTTGTGTCGTTCGCGTTCGCGCCCGTTATCGTCGACAACGACCACTTCGCCGCTGCGCGAGATGACGACCGGCTCGCCGCGTGCATTGGTCACGTAGCGCATGCCGGAGGTGAAGCGCGCCGTGCCGAGCGACTTGCTCTCGACCTGGCTTGCGACCGCGGTCCGCGAGGCTGCACCGCCGATGTGGAAGGTGCGCATCGTGAGCTGCGTGCCCGGCTCGCCGATCGACTGCGCGGCGATGACACCCACCGCTTCGCCGACGTTCACCAGGCAGCCGCGGCCGAGATCGCGCCCGTAACACCCGCAGCACAAGCCGTAGCGCGTATCGCAGGTGAGTGGTGTGCGCACCTTTACCTCGTCGATGCCCAGGGCTTCGATCGCGTCGACCTCTTCCTCGTTGAGCAGCGTGCCGGCCTCGAACAGCGTCTCCTGACTTTCCGGATGGATGACATCCATGGCGGTCACGCGACCGAGGATGCGCTCGCGCAGCGGCTCGACCACTTCGCCGCCCTCGATCAGCGCCTTCATCGACACGCCGTTGGTCGTGCCGCAGTCCTCTTCGGTAACGACGAGATCCTGCGTGACGTCGACCAGGCGCCGAGTGAGGTAGCCCGAGTTCGCCGTCTTCAACGCCGTGTCGGCGAGACCCTTGCGGGCGCCGTGGGTGGAAATGAAGTACTGCAGCACGTTCAGGCCCTCACGGAAATTCGCTGTGATGGGCGTCTCGATGATGGAGCCGTCGGGCTTGGCCATGAGGCCGCGCATGCCGGCGAGCTGCCGGATCTGCGCCGCCGAGCCGCGCGCGCCGGAGTCGGCCATCATGTAGATGGAGTTGAACGACTCCTGCGACACCGAGTGCCCCTTGTCGTCCTTGAGCGGCAACCAGCCCCTGGCGCGCTCGTCCCATTTCATGACGGGCTCCGAGCCGAGCTGCTCCATCATCGCTTTCGCCACCACATCGCCGGCGCGGCCCCAGATGTCGACCACCTTGTTGTAGCGCTCGCCCTGGGTGACCAGGCCCGAGGTGTACTGCGACTCGATCTCCTGCACTTCCTTCTCGGCCGCGTCGATGATCTCGCTCTTCTGGCGCGGGACCAGCATGTCGTCGACGCAGATCGACAGACCCGCGCGGGTCGCCATCGAGAAGCCGGTATACATGAGCTGGTCGGCGAAGATGACCGTCTCGCGCAGACCGCAGCGGCGGAAGCCGGCGTTGATCAGGCGCGAGATCTCCTTCTTCTTGAGCGGCTTGTTGATGAGCTCGAAGGAAAGCCCGTCGGGCAGGATCTCGGACAGGAGCGCGCGGCCCACCGTGGTGTCGTAGCGGGTGGATTTTTCGCGCATCTCCCCGGCCGAATCGATCTGCTTCTGCCGGATGCGCACCTTGATGCGGGCGTTGATGTCGGACTGGCGGCTGCCGTAGGCGCGCTGCACCTCGGCCACATCGGCGAACACCGAGCCTTCGCCGCGCGCGCCGACGCGCTCGCGCGTCATGTAGTACAGGCCCAGCACGATGTCCTGCGAGGGCACGATGATCGGATCGCCGTTGGCGGGCGAGAGCACGTTGTTCGAGGACAGCATGAGTGTCCGCGCCTCGAGCTGCGCTTCCAGCGACAACGGCACGTGCACCGCCATCTGGTCGCCGTCGAAGTCGGCGTTGAACGCCGCGCACACCAGCGGATGCAGCTGGATCGCCTTGCCCTCGATCAGCACCGGCTCGAAGGCCTGGATGCCGAGGCGGTGCAGGGTCGGCGCGCGGTTGAGCATCACCGGATGCTCGCGGATGACTTCCTCCAGGATGTCCCAGACCTCGGGGACTTCCTGCTCGACCAGGCGCTTGGCTGCCTTGATGGTGGTCGCCAGGCCCATGACCTCGAGCTTGTGGAAGATAAACGGCTTGAACAGCTCCAGCGCCATCTTCTTCGGCAGACCGCATTGGTGCAGCTTCAATTGCGGCCCGACCACGATCACCGAGCGGCCCGAGTAGTCGACGCGCTTGCCGAGCAGGTTCTGGCGGAAGCGCCCGCCCTTGCCCTTGATCATGTCGGCGAGCGACTTGAGCGGCCGCTTGTTGGCGCCGGTCATCGCCTTGCCGCGACGGCCGTTATCCAGCAGCGAGTCGACCGCCTCCTGCAGCATGCGCTTTTCGTTGCGCACGATGATCTCGGGCGCCTTCAGCTCCAGCAGGCGCTTCAGGCGGTTGTTGCGGTTGATCACGCGCCGGTACAGGTCGTTCAGGTCGGAAGTCGCGAAGCGGCCACCGTCGAGCGGTACGAGCGGGCGCAGCTCCGGCGGCAGCACCGGCAGCACCTCCATGATCATCCACTCGGGCTTGATGCCGGACTTGTGGAAGGCTTCCATCACCTTCAAGCGCTTGGCGAGCTTCTTGATCTTGGTATCCGACGAAGTCGCCTCGAGCTCGCCGCGCAGCTTCTCGATCTCCTTCTTCAACTCCATGTGCTTGAGCAGCGCGCGCACACCCTCGGCGCCCATGGACGCGGCGAAGTCGTCACCGAACTCCTCCACCTTGCCGAGGTAATCCTCCTCGGTGAGGAGCTGGCAGCGCGCGAGCGGCGTCATGCCGGGATCGGTCACGACGTAAGCTTCGAAGTAGAGCACGCGCTCGATGTCGCGCAGCGTCATGTCGAGCACCATCCCCAGGCGCGAGGGCAGCGACTTGAGGAACCAGATGTGCGCGGTGGGGCTTGCGAGCTCAATGTGACCCATGCGCTCGCGCCGCACCTTCGACAACGTCACCTCGACGCCGCATTTCTCGCAGATGACGCCGCGGTGCTTGAGGCGCTTGTACTTGCCGCACAGGCACTCGTAATCCTTCACCGGGCCGAAGATCTTCGCGCAGAAGAGGCCATCGCGCTCCGGCTTGAAGGTGCGGTAGTTGATGGTTTCGGGTTTCTTGACTTCGCCGTAGGACCAGGAACGGATCTTCTCCGGCGACGCGATGCCGATGCGGATGGCGTCGAATTCCTCTTCCTGCGTGACTTGCTTGAACAGATCCAGAAGCGCCTTCATGTTTCCTCCGGTACGGGGAACCTGGGGTTTCGCGTGTGCGTAAAGCGGGCCTAGAAGCGGTTGCCGACTTCGAGATCGATATCGATGCCGAGCGAGCGGATCTCCTTCACCAGCACGTTGAACGATTCCGGCATGCCGGCCTCGATCTTGTGCTCGCCCTTGACGATCGACTCGTACACCTTGCGTCGGCCTTCCGTGTCGTCGGACTTGACGGTCAGCATCTCCTGCAGCGTATAGGCCGCGCCGTACGCTTCGAGCGCCCACACCTCCATCTCGCCGAAGCGCTGGCCGCCGAACTGCGCCTTGCCGCCCAGCGGCTGCTGGGTCACGAGGCTGTACGGTCCGGTGGAACGCGCGTGCATCTTGTCGTCGACCAGGTGGTGCAGCTTCAGCATGTGCATGTAGCCGACGGTGACCGGCCGGTCGAAAGCTTCGCCGGTGCGCCCGTCGTGGAGCGCGATCTGGCCGCTGCGCGGCAGGCCCGCCAGCTCCAGCATGTCCTTGATCTCGTCCTCGGTCGCGCCGTCGAACACCGGCGTGGCGAAGGGAACGCCTTGGCGCAAATTGCGCGCGAGCTGGACGATCTCGTCGTCGGAGAGATCCTGCAAGCGCTCGGCCCGTCCGCTGGAGTTGTAGATCTTCTCCAGGATCTTGCGCAGCTCGTTGCCGGCGGCCTGCGCCTCCAGCATCTTGCCGATGCGAAGCCCCAGGCCCTTGGCGGCCCAGCCCAGGTGCGTTTCCAGGATCTGGCCGACGTTCATCCGCGACGGCACGCCCAGCGGATTCAGCACGATGTCGAGCGGCGTGCCGTCCTGCATGTAGGGCATGTCCTCGACCGGCACGATCTTGGAGATGACGCCCTTGTTGCCGTGCCGGCCCGCCATCTTGTCGCCCGGCTGCAGGCGGCGCTTGACCGCGAGATAGACCTTCACCATCTTCTGCACGCCCGGCGGCAACTCGTCGCCGCTGGTGAGCTTTTTCTTCTTCTCCTCGAACATGCGGTCGAACTTCTCGCGCGTGGCAACGATGCTCTCGTGCAACTGTTCGAGCTGCTTCGCCGCGTCGTCCGCCACCAACCGGATGTCGAACCACTGGTTGCGCTCGAGCTCCCCCAGATAGCTCTTGGCGATCTTGGTGCCCTTGGCGAGCTTCTTCGGCCCGCCGTTGGCGGCCTTGCCGATGAGCAGACGCTCGGCGCGTCCGAAGGCGTCGTCTTCGACGATGCGCAGCTGATCGGTCAGGTCCTTGCGATAGCGCTTCAACTCGTCGTCGATGATCTGCTGGGCGCGCTTGTCGCGCTCGATGCCCTCGCGGGTGAAGACCTGGACGTCGATCACCGTACCCGACATGCCCGAAGGCACGCGCAGCGAGGTGTCCTTCACGTCGGAAGCCTTCTCGCCGAAGATCGCGCGCAGCAGCTTCTCTTCCGGCGTGAGCTGGGTTTCACCCTTGGGCGTGACCTTGCCCACCAGCACGTCGCCGGCCTCGACTTCGGCGCCGATGTAGATGATGCCGGACTCGTCCAGGCTCGCCAGCATGTTCTCCGACAGGTTGGAGATGTCGCGTGTGATCTCCTCGGGCCCGAGCTTGGTGTCGCGCGCGACCACCGAGAGCTCCTCGATGTGGATCGAGGTGAAGCGTTCGTCGGCCACCACGCGCTCCGAGATCAGGATCGAATCCTCGAAGTTGAACCCGTTCCAGGGCATGAATGCGACCAGCATGTTCTGACCGAGCGCCAGCTCGCCGGTGTCGGTGGAGGCGCCGTCGGCCACCACGTCGGCGTGCGCGATCACATCGCCCCGGCGCACCAGCGGACGCTGGTTGATGTTGGTGTTCTGGTTCGAGCGCGTGTACTTGACCAGGTTGTAGATGTCGACGCCGACCTCGCCCGCGGAGGTCTCCTCGTCGTTCACCCGCACCACGATCCGGCTCGCGTCCACGTAGTCGACCACGCCGCCGCGATGCGCCTGCACCGCGGTACCCGAGTCGACCGCGACCGTGCGCTCCAGGCCCGTGCCGACCAGCGGCTTCTCCGCCCGCAGGCAGGGAACGGCCTGGCGCTGCATGTTCGATCCCATGAGCGCGCGGTTGGCGTCGTCGTGCTCGAGGAACGGGATGAGGGAAGCCGCCACCGACACGATCTGCGAGGGCGCCACGTCCATGTACTGAATCTTGTCGGATTGAGAGAGCTCGAACTCGTTCTTGTGCCGGCACGAGACCAGCTCGTCGACGAAACGGCTGCCCTTGTCCAGGGCCGCGTTCGCCTGCGCGATCACGTACTGGCCTTCCTCGATCGCCGACAGGAAGTGGATCTCGTTGCTCACGACGCCGTCGACCACCTTGCGGTAAGGCGTTTCGAGAAAACCGAACTCGTTGGTGCGCGCATAGAGCGCGAGCGAGTTGATGAGGCCGATGTTCGGGCCTTCCGGGGTCTCGATCGGGCACACCCGGCCGTAATGGGTGGGGTGGACGTCGCGCACTTCGAAGCCCGCGCGCTCGCGCGTGAGCCCGCCCGGCCCGAGCGCCGATACGCGCCGCTTGTGTGTGATCTCCGACAGCGGATTGGTCTGGTCCATGAACTGCGACAGCTGGCTCGAGCCGAAGAACTCGCGAATCGCCGCCGACACGGGCTTGGCGTTGATCAGGTCGTGCGGCATCAGGTTCTCGCTCTCGGCCTGCGACAGGCGCTCCTTCACGGCGCGCTCGACGCGTACCAGCCCCGCCCGGAACTGGTTTTCCGCCAGCTCCCCGACCGAGCGCACCCGGCGGTTACCCAGGTGGTCGATGTCGTCGATCTCGCCTTTGCCGTTGCGCAGATCGACCAGGATCCTGATGACCGCGACGATGTCCTCGTTGGACAGCGTTCCCTGCCCGGTCAGCTCTTCACGGCCGACACGGCGGTTGAACTTCATGCGCCCGACGGGCGAAAGATCGTAGCGCTCCTCGGCGAAGAACAGTCCCCGGAAAAGCGTCTTTACCGCTTCTTCCGTGGGCGGCTCGCCCGGTCGCATCATGCGGTAGATCGCCACCTGCGCCGCCAGCTGGTCGGGCGTCTCGTCCATGCGCAAGGTGTTGGCAATGTACGGGCCCTGGTCCAGATCGTTGGTGTAGATCGTCTCGAACCGCTCGATCCCGGCCGCGCGCAGCTTCGCCAGCAGTTGGTCGGTGATCTCCTCGTTGGCCTTGCCGACGATCTCGCCGGTATCGGTATCGACGATGTTCTTCGCCAGCACTCGCCCGAGGATGAATTCGTCGGGCACGGCTACGCGATTGATGCTGGCCGCCTCCATCTCGCGCACGTGCTTGACGGTGATGCGCTTGTCCTTCTGGACGATCGGCTTGCCCTGCTTGTTGAGAATGTCGAAGCGCGCGATGTCGCCCCGCATGCGCTCGGGATGCAGCTCGAATTCGATGGCCTGCTCGTTCAGCGTGAAGGTGTCGAAGACGAAGAATTCGGCCAGGATCTGCTCCAGGCTCATGCCGAGCGCCCTCAGCAGGATCGTGACCGGCATCTTGCGGCGCCGATCCACCCGGAAATACAGGTAGTCCTTGGGGTCGAACTCGAAGTCGAGCCAGGACCCCCGGTAGGGGATGACCCGGGCCGAGAACAGGAGCTTGCCCGAGGAGTGCGTCTTGCCGCGGTCGTGCTCGAAGAACACGCCCGGCGAGCGGTGCAACTGGGAGACGATGACGCGCTCGGTGCCGTTGATCACGAACGAGCCCGTGGGCGTCATGAGCGGGATCTCGCCCATGTACACTTCCTGCTCCTTCGACTCCTTGACCGGGTGACGATCACGCCCATCGGGCTGGCGCGCCTTCGGCGCCTCCCGGTCGCGGATCGTGAGCCGCACCTTGGCCCGCAAGGGCGCGGCGTAGGTGAGCCCGCGCTGCTGACATTCCTTCACGTCGAAGGGCGGGATGCCGAGCGTGTAGCTGACGAAGTTGAGCTCGGCCGTTCCGGAGTGGCTCTCGATCGGGTAGATCGATTCGAAAGCCGCCTGCAAGCCGATGGTGCGCCGTGTCTCGGGCGCGGTTTCGGCCTGCAGGAAGGTCGCATACGACTCGAGCTGGGTCGCCAGCAGGTAAGGCACCGGCAGCACGTTGGCGCGCTTGGCGAAGCTCTTGCGTATGCGTTTCTTTTCGGTGAACGAATAACTCATGGTCACTCCGTGGCACGAGGCTCGGAGCCGGGCCGGGCGGGCTGCCCGCGGCTCCCATCATCCTGCAGCACCCGACGGCCGGGCACTGCGGGGTCTTTACTGCATCAACCAGACGACTCCGGCGGGCCGGTCCGGCCCGCCGGAAAACCGCATTACTTCATCTCCGCGAGGGCACCCGCCTCGGTCAGCTGCTTCATGATGTTGTCGGCGTCGGCCTTGGAAACGCCTTCCTTGACCGCCTTGGGAGCACCATCCACCAAATCCTTCGCCTCCTTCAGGCCAAGCCCGGTGAGGGCGCGTACGACCTTGATGGTGTTGACCTTGTTCTCACCGGCCTTGGTGAGAACGACCGTGAACTCGGTCTGCTCTTCGGCAGGCGCCGCAGCGGCGGCACCGCCGCCGGCCGGAGCGGCCACGGCCACGGCCGCAGCCGCCGACACGCCGAACTTTTCTTCCATGCGCTTGATGCACTCGGCCAGTTCCAGCACGGTCATGGCGGAGACTTTTTCAAGCACTTCGTCGATCACTGCACTCATCGTTGGACTCCTGATTCGGGATTTGATTGCTCGATTGAAAAGATGCTCAGGCCGGTTGCTTTTCCCGCTCGGCATGCAATGCCGCGAGCGTGCGCACGAACTTGCCGGGAACCTCGTTCAGCGTTTGCACGAACTTCGCCACCGGCGCCTGCATCGTGCCCATCAATTGGGCAAGCAGCTGTTCGCGGCTTGGCATCGATGCGAGGGTGACGACGTCCCTGGCGGACATGACCTTGTTGGCCATCGCACCGCCCTTGATCACCAGCTTGGCGTTCGCTCTGGCGTAGTCGCTGAGTACCTTCGCCGCGGCCACCGGATCGGTCGAGATGCCGTAGGCCAGCGGACCGACCAACTGCTCGGACAGTCCGTGGAACGGCGTATCCGCCACCGCGCGGCGTGCGAGGGTGTTCTTGACAACGCGCAGATACACCCCGGCACCGCGCGCCCTGCGGCGCAGCTCGGTCATGTCCGCGACGGTGAGATTGCGGTACTCCGCGATCACGACCGTCTGCGCTTTGGCGACCTGCTCACCCACTTCGGCCACCATGTCCTGCTTCTGCTGCAGACTGAGACCCAAGGTCAACCTCCATAAACATTGAAAACGCGAAGGAACGTGTGCGCCAGCCCCTGCCGATCGCATCGTGCGCCGGCACTGCTGTCGCGCTCGCCCTTCTCCGTACGGCGACCTTGGCAACAAGCTTCGGGTGCGCCATCTGCGTAGGAATCGGCGGAAGCCGCCGGCCGGAAAAAAGGCCGGGGCGTCCGGAACGAAATTGAGCCCCGAAGGACTCCTACGGTCTTTGATGACCGCCGGTGCGACCCGGCAGCCCAAAGTTCTGTCATTGCGTCGTGCGATCCCGACTGCGCGGCCCACCGGGGCGGCGCTGCACAGCGGCCCGCTTCTGCATTCATCAGGCTTGTGCATTCATCAGTTTGGTTCGAGCTCCCGACGGTCCACTTGGTCCACTTGTTCTACTGGGCGCTCAGCGTTGCCTGGTCGACGCGCACGCCAATGCCCATGGTGCTGGAAATGCTGATCTTCTTCAGATACACGCCTTTCGCGCCGGCCGGCTTGGCCTTGTTGAGGGCGTCCACCAGGACCAGCAGGTTTTCGCGCAGCGCCTCGACCGGGAAGGAAGCGCGCCCGAGGGTGCACTGAACGATGCCGCCCTTGTCCGTGCGGTACTGGATCTGCCCGGCCTTGGCGTTACGCACGGCAGTCGCCACGTCGGGCGACACGGTGCCGACCCGGGGGTTCGGCATTAGGCCGCGCGGTCCGAGAATCTGACCCAAGGGGCCGACGATGCGCATCGCTTCGGGCGCTGCGATCACGATGTCGAAGTCCAGGTTACCGCCCTTGATCCTTTCCGCCAGGTCTTCGAACCCGACGATATCGGCACCGGCATCCGCAGCCGCCTTGGCCTTATCTCCCTGGGCGAACACGGCCACGCGCTTGGTCTTGCCGGTGCCTTTCGGCAGCACCACCGAGCCGCGCACGGTCTGATCGCTCTTCTTCGCATCGATGCCGAGATTGATTGCGACGTCGACCGACTCGTCGAACTTCGCCGTCGCAGCCGTCTTGATCAGCTGGAACGCCTCGTTCACCGGATACAGCCGGGTGCGATCGGCCTGGGCGTGAATCGCCTTGACGCGCTTGGATTCCTTCACCATGTCAGACTCCCTCGACTTCCACGCCCATGCTGCGGGCGCTGCCGGCAACCGTACGTATGGCCGCTTCGAGGTCCGCCGCGGTCAAGTCGGGCGTCTTGGTCTTGGCGATCTCCTCGGCTTGCGCGCGGGTAAGCGTGCCGACCTTCTCCTTGTTCGGGCGCGCGCTGCCCTTCTCGATCTTGAGCGCCTTCATGATCAGGACGGCCGCGGGCGGGGTCTTGAGCACGAAGCTGAAGCTCTTGTCGGCGTAAGCGGTAATTTCGACCGGGATCGGCAACCCGACTTCCAGCTTCTGCGTGGCGGCGTTGAATTGCTTGCAGAACTCCATGATGTTCAGACCGCGCTGGCCGAGCGCCGGCCCGATCGGGGGGCTCGGATTGGCCTTGCCCGCGGGCACCTGCAGCTTGATCATGCCGACGATTTTCTTTGCCATTGCCTGCTCCTGCTTGAGCGGGTGCGAACGAGGTTATATGGCCTCTCCCCGAAAAATTTCCAGGCCCGAGATGAAATACCCGGGCTAGGCCTTCTCCACCTGGCCGAAATCGAGCTCGACCGGGGTCGAGCGGCCGAAGATCGTGACCGACACGCGCAGCTTGCTCTTGTCGTAGTTCACGTCCTCGACGTTGCCGTGGAAGTCGGTGAAGGGACCTTCCCTGACCCGCACGGCCTCCCCAACCTCGAACAGGACCTTGGGCCGCGGCTTCTCGACCCCTTCCTTGATCTGGTTGAGGATGTTCTGCACTTCCTGCTCGGAGATCGGCGTGGGCTTGGTGGCGGTGCCGCCGACGAAGCCGGTGACCTTGGGCGTGTTCTTCACCAGGTGCCAGGACTCGTCGGTCATGTCCATCTCGACCAGGACATAGCCGGGGAAGAACTTGCGCTCGCTGATCGCCTTCTGCCCGCTCTTCATCTCCACGACTTCTTCCACCGGGACCATGATCTGGCCGAACTGGTCCTCCATGTGGGCGCGTTTGATGCGCTCCTGGAGATTGCGCGAAACCGACTTCTCGAAGCCGGAATACGCATGCACGACATACCACTTCTTGTTCATCAGTCGCTCCGGCCCATCAGCATCTTGACCATCCACAACAATCCCGTATCGACGACCCAGAGAAACAACGCCATGACGACCACGAACAGAAACACGATCCCGGTGGTCTGGAATGATTCCTTGCGCGAAGGCCACACCACCTTGCGCGTCTCGACCGACGATTCCTGCGCGAAGGCGTAGAACTGCTTGCCGGGAGCCGAGGTGAGCGCAACCGCCGCGCCCAGCGCCACGCCCGCCAGCACCGCGGTGACGCGAATGATGGCCGGGCTCTCTGCAAGCAGGTAGAAGCCGGTTACACCGGCGCACACCAGCAGGACCGCGATAGCTAGCTTGACCTTATCGACCATCGATTCCTTGCCGTGTCCTCGATCATCGCGATCCGTTCGACCTTCGCGATCATCGCGATCTTCGTTCTGGCAGGCCAGGAGGGTCTCGAACCCCCAACCTTCGGTTTTGGAGACCGACGCTCTGCCAATTGAGCTACTGGCCTGTGCTTCGCGTGAAGGGTGAAGAGTGAAAAGTGAAAGGGGTTCGGCGCGCGTGAGTCGCGCCTCACGTTTCACTCTTCACGTTTCACTCCATCGCACTGTTCACTCGTTATTCAAGGACCTTCGAGACCACTCCGGCCCCAACCGTCTTGCCGCCCTCGCGGATCGCAAAGCGCAGCCCCTGCTCCATCGCGATGGGCTGGATCAGCGCCACCGTGATCGACACGTTGTCCCCAGGCATCACCATCTCCGTGCCCTGCGGCAAGTCCACCGAGCCCGTCACGTCGGTCGTGCGGAAGTAAAACTGCGGCCGGTAACCGTTGAAGAACGGCGTATGCCGCCCCCCCTCATCCTTGGAGAGCACGTACACCTCGGCCGCAAACTTCGTGTGCGGGGTGATCGAACCGGGCTTCGCCAGCACTTGACCGCGCTCAACCTCCTCGCGCTTCGTGCCCCGCAGCAGCACCCCGATGTTGTCTCCCGCCTGCCCCTGATCGAGCAGCTTGCGAAACATCTCCACCCCCGTGCACACCGTCTTCAGCGTGGCCTTCAACCCCACGATCTCCAGCTCATCGCCCACCTTCACGATCCCGCGCTCCACCCGACCCGTCACCACCGTCCCACGACCCGAGATCGTGAACACGTCCTCGATCGGCATCAGGAACGTCCCGTCCACCGCACGCTTGGGCTCCGGGATGTAGCTGTCCAGCGCCTCCGCCAGCTTGTGGATCGACTTGATCCCCAGCTCCGTATCCTCCCCCTCCAAGGCCTTCAGCGCAGAGCCCGTCACGATCGGGGTGTCGTCGCCCGGAAACTCGTACTTGGAGAGAAGCTCCCGAACCTCCATCTCCACCAGCTCCAGCAGCTCCTTGTCGTCCACCATGTCGGCCTTGTTCAGGTACACCACGATGTACGGAACCCCCACTTGCCGCGCCAGCAAAATGTGCTCGCGCGTCTGCGGCATCGGCCCGTCCGCGGCCGACACCACCAGGATCGCCCCGTCCATCTGCGCCGCGCCCGTGATCATGTTCTTGATGTAGTCCGCGTGCCCAGGACAGTCCACGTGCGCATAGTGGCGCTTGGTCGTCTCGTACTCCACGTGCGCGGTGTTGATCGTGATCCCGCGCGCCTTCTCCTCCGGCGCCGAGTCGATCTGCGCGTAGCTCTTCGCCTCGCCCCCGAACTGCTTGCTCAACACCGTCGTGATCGCCGCCGTCAGCGTCGTCTTCCCATGGTCCACGTGACCAATCGTCCCTACATTCACGTGCGGCTTCGTCCGCTCAAACTTCGCCCTGGCCATTTCGTGCTCCGCTCCGTCGTCTTCTATCGAGTCGCTTGTCTGCCGCCCGGCTCGTCCCCGTGGACGGCTGCCGAACGAATCCTGAATTCGCTGGTGCCCATGGCCCGGATTGAACGGGCGACCTCTCCCTTACCAAGGGAGTGCTCTACCACTGAGCTACATGGGCGTGGAAAACCCGTACCCGGTGACTGCCTGCCCACGCCGTGAAGCGCTGGAGCGGGTGAAGGGAATCGAACCCTCGTCGTAAGCTTGGAAGGCTTCTGCTCTACCATTGAGCTACACCCGCGCGCGTATCGACCTGCCCACTGCTACCCGCTCTTCGCAGACGGATGCACCTGGTGGAGGGGGAAGGATTCGAACCTTCGAAGGCAGAGCCGGCAGATTTACAGTCTGCTCCCTTTGACCGCTCGGGAACCCCTCCGGGATTCCTGACGAAACCGCCTATTGTCTGTAGCCGACATGGGAGTGTCAAGCAAGACGCACGCGCCTCCAAGCATTTCCATGCCCGGCTGGCCGGGGAGGGCTCGTATGCTCGGTGTGCCAGGGCGAACGCGGGCGTCAACACACCATTTCTCCAATTGGGCAGGCCCCGGGATTCCAGTCCGGGTCCGGGATTAGCCGCTGCCGCGCTTGCAGCTGGGCCAGGTTCGGTACAGGGCAGGCGAGGGAGGCTCGATTATACGTCGGAGCCGGCATTCCCGCCCGGGACGGGGACCAGGTCCGTGCCCGGGAGTGGAACCAGGCCCGTGCCCGGGAGTGGAACCAGGCCCGCGCGCGGGAGTGGAAGTAGGCCCGCGCGCGGGCCGTGCGCCTCCGACTTGCGGTTGCCATTAACATCGGCCATTCGAACAAGTATGGAGGAGGAAACCGTCGTGGAAACGAATCGGCTGGGCTGGCGTGCCGCCTGCCTCGTTGCGGCCCTGGCCGCTACTCTCCCCGCTGCAGCCCAGACTTATCCCGTCAAACCCGTGCGCATGGTGGTCGGCTTCTCGGCCGGGGGCGCGACCGACATCGTCGCCCGCGCGATCGGCCAGAACCTGCACCAGGCCTTCGGCCAGCCCGTCATCGTCGATAACCGGCCCGGCGCAGCCAGCAACATCGCCGCCGATCACGTGGCCAAGTCGCCGCCGGACGGATACACGCTCTTCATGGGCAGCATCTCACTCGCCAACAATGCGACGCTGTACAGCAACCTGCCCTACAACGCGCTGCGCGATCTGGCGCCGATCGTGCACGTGACCAATACCCCCTTCATGCTCTGCGTCCATCCTTCCATCCCGGTCAAGAGCGTGAAGGAGCTGGTCGCCTTCGCCAAGGCTCGTCCCGGCCAAGTACAGTACGGGACGGCCGGCAACGGCTCGGGCGCGCACCTCTTTACCGAGCTCTTCGCCAGCATGGCCGGCATCAAGATGCAGGCGATCCCCTACAAGGGCGCCGCACCGGCGGTCAACGACCTGGTGGGCGGCCAGCTCGCGTTCGTGTTCGACAACGTGATCGGGATGGTGCCGCTGCACAAGGCGGGCAAGCTGCGCTGCCTGGCCGCCTCGTCCCGTAGCCGGTCACCCATCGCACCGGACATCCCGACCATGCAGGAAGCCGGTATCGCGGGCTACGTGGCCGACGCGTGGTTCGGCCTGTTCGCGCCGGCCGGGACCCCGGCCGCGGTCATCGAGCGGGTCAACGCCGAGGTCAATCGCGCCATGCAGGCTCCCGCGATCCGGAACCGCTTCGAGACGCTGGGCTGCGAGCCCGCGGGCGGGAGCGCGGCGGCATTCGGCGCTTACTTCAAATCCGAAATCGAGAAGTGGGGCAAGGTGATCCGCAGCGCCGGGGTACGGCTGCAATAGCCGGTCAGCGGCGCTTTGCAGCCATGCCGGCTCGCGTTACTTCACTTGGATCACGCACGTAGCTCCTTGCCGCCCGCGCCCTTGCCGCCCGCTTTGCGAAGCAAACGCGGGCGGCTGTCATCCGCGCCGTCGCGACGCGGCATCGATTCCGGCGAAGCGGCCGAACACCGCGCCTTTCAGCACCGAGGTGGCACCGGTATACACCTTGTAGTAGAGCCCGACCGTTTCGCCGGCGGCATACAGGCCAGGTATCACCTCGCCATCGGCATTGAGCACGCGCGCATGCGCATCGACCTTGAGCCCGCCGTAAGTCAGCACGCATGACGCCATGATCGGCCAGGCCTGGTAGGGCGGACGATCGAGCGGACGCGCCCAGTTCGACTTACGCGGCTCGATGCCGCGGGTGGACAGGCTGTCGAGCTCGAGTGGCTTGAAGGCGCCGGGCCGGCAGCCTTCGTTGTAGCGCGCGATGCTGGCCTCGAGCCGCATCGGCGGCAAGCCGAGCGAGCGCTCGAGCGCCGCGATGCTGTCCGCGGCGATCGGCGGCTGGTCGGTGCGCAGACCGCGCCGATAGTTGGGCACGTCGGCAAGCTTGGCGTCGAACACCGCGTAGGCGATGCCCTCGGGTTGCTGCCAGATCGTTTTGGTGATGATGTCGTACACCGCATCGACGGTTCCCGGCGCTTCGTCGACGAAGCGTTCGCCGCGGCGGTTGATCAGAACGCCATAGGGGAACACGAACACGGAAGCTTCCGCGACCCCCGAGCGCGGATCCACCGGCTCGGCATGGAAGCTCGCGTAGTCCCCACCGGGCGCGGCACCGATTTCCAATGCCATGCGGATGCCCTCGCCCTTGTTGTAATAGCCGCCGCGCGCGACCGGGCGAAGATGAATGGCTTGGCGGCCCATGTATTGCGCCAGCATCTCCCAGTTGCCTTCGAATCCGCCGGTCGCGAGCACCACCGCCTTGGCGCGAATCTCGATCGGCCGGTGATCGGCGCCGACGCAGCGCAGTCCCACGACCGCACCGCTGTCGTTCTGGACCAGCGTGCGCGCCGTGGTCTGGTAGAAGAAGCGGCCGTTCATGCGCTCGACCTGGGCCGCAAGCGCTTCCAGCAACGCCAGGCCGCCGCCGACGGGCAGCAGCCGCGGCTGCGCGGCGGTAAGAAACTGCGTGGGCAGGAAATCGAAGCGCACGCCGAAGCGCTTGAGCCATTGCACCGTCGGTCCGCAGCCGTCGGCGAACGCGCCGACCACTTCGGGATCGGCGAACGAAAGCGCCTTCACGACGCCGGGCCAGCTCGCATACGGCGCTTGAGTGGCTGCGACCAGCGTCGGATCGAGATAGCCGCCGCTGTTTTCGCTGAAGTGCACGGCGAAGTCGTCTGTGACTTCGGTCTCGCTCTTCATGCGCAGGTACGCTTCGGTATAGCGGGTGTTGCCGCCGCGCTCCGCGAGCGGCGCGCGCTCGATGATCGCCACGCTGGCGCCCTCCTCGAGCGCACTGACCGCGGCAGAGAGGCCCGCGATGCCGCATCCGGCCACCACGACGTCGAAGGCATGCGATTCGATCGCCACGCGATTTCTCCACGCTGCATGGACATGCACAAGGCCAGGACAACCGGCCAGGACAACCGAGCCGGCCTGTGCGAGACATTCTACGCTCGGCCCACGACGATACCGCCCCAACGCCCGAGCGACTGCCGGCCGTAGTCGTTTTACTCGGCACGCCACGCTCAGTACACTCGCCACACTGGTTCAGCGAGGCGGCGCGGCCGATGCACGCCCGTCCAGGCGCAGCATCGCCCCGACAATGCGCCCGCGACCAACCGAACTCCCCAGGCGAGCACCATGACCCTACGCATCTGGCATCAGAGCTTCACCGTGCTTTCCGACTTGCCCGCCTACGAGGCGGCCTTGGCGGCCCATTTCCGGCGCGTCGCAAGGGCCGACACCGAAGTCGTGATGCACGGCATGCGGCCCGGCACCTACGAGACCGAATATCCGGGGATAGACATCCGCCATCATGTTGCGCAGCACTTGCACGCCGGTCAGTTCATCGCCGCCGCGCTAGCGGCCGAGCGCCAGGGGTTCGACGCGTTCGCGATCATGAGCATCCCCGACGTGGGTCTGCCGGAGTCACGGCAAGTGGTCGACATTCCGGTCGTCGCTTACGGCGAAAGCGCGATGCTCACCGCCTGCATGCTCGGCGCCCGTTTCGGCGTCATCACCTTCATCGAGGACTTTCCCGAGCTCATCGCCGCGAACGTCGAGCGCTACGGTCTGAGCAGCCGTTGCGCCGCGTCCCGGCCAGCTGGATTCGGCTTTCACGACGTGTTGGCGGGCTTCGCGAATCCCGCACCGCTGATCGAGCGCTTCACCGCCGCTGCCCGAGCGTTGATCCGCGAAGGGGCCGACGTGATCATTCCGGGGGAGGCGCCGCTCAACGTGCTGCTTGCCCTGAACGGCATCAATCGGGTCGACGATTGCCCGGTGATGGACTCGATCGGAGCGACCATCAAGATGGCCGAGTCGCTCGTCGACCTGCGCCGCGCCACCGGCGTGATGCAAAGCAGGAAGGGTTATTTCCGCCGCCGGCCGCCGCGCGAGCGCGTGGACGAGCTGATGCGCTTCTACGGGCTCGACCGGCACGGCCCGCCCTGA
>WHTS01000035.1:29176-52838 GCA_009377585.1 Betaproteobacteria bacterium | reverse complement strand
AACATCAACCCCAAGCCATTCATTTGGACCAAGAGCGCTCGCGATATCCTGCAAAAGGTCATTCGCGCCAATAGCCGCTTAAGTTCTAAACAGAATGAAACACTGCACTAGAGCCTAGGCCGGGGCGCGGCCGCCGTCAACGCGCGTCACCGCACGCGAAACACCGGACGCGAGCCGCCGGATGCGAGGCAGCGCCTGAAGGATGACGGATGAGTGCGGCGCAATGAGGAATTCCGCGGCGTGCGAGGCTCTTCACCCGTCGCTTGCTCGCGCTGGCGACTGGGGACGGCCGTCGCGTCCACGTATTGAAAGCCGGCGCCCCGGCCCAGCCTGGCACCGGCGCCTGGCCGGAACATGGTGTACATTGCGCGAACCCTGAGAGCTCCATCCGTCATCTATCGAGGTATTCATGTTCGACGTCCGAGTGTCCGAAGAGCAGCGCCAGTTCCAGAAGCTCGCGCGGGACTTTGCGCAGAAGGAGATCAAGCCCTTTGCGATGGGGCTGGACAAGGAACCGGAATGGGAGAAGCGCGTGCCCTGGGATCTGCTGAAGAAAGGCTCGCAGCTCGGCTTTCGCACCTTCGTGCTGTCGGAGGAGAACGGCGGCTCGGGCATGTCGGACCACCTCACCACCTGCCTCGTCGCCGAGGAGCTGGCCGCCGGCGAGATCGGCACCGCCTACTACTTCATGCTGACGGCGCGGCGCGCGCGCGACTGGTTCGAGATCCGCATGACGCCCGAGCAGAAGGCGTACTTCCTGCCGAAGTTCCTCGATGACGAGCTGTTCTTCACCACGGTCTGCATCCACGAGCCGGACACGGACTTCGGCTTCGACTACTTCACGGAGACGCCGGAGGACGCGAAGTACAAGACGCGGGCCGTGGAGCAGCCCGACGGCTCGTGGCTGATCAACGGCGCGAAGAACTTCCAGACCGTCGGCTACCTTGCGAAGTTGCTGGTCGTCGGCGCGCAGACGCCCGCCGGGCCGCGCGCTTTCCTCGTCGAGGGTGACTCGAAGGGGCTCGTGCGCCACCCGCTGCACAAGATGGGTCGGCGCGTTGGCGACAACGCGGAAATCTTCTTCGACGACGTGCGCGTGCCGAAGGGCTTCATCATGCCGCCGTCGCCCAAAGGCCGCACCGACATGGGCACCCACATGACGATCGCCTCGCTCACGCTCGGCCTCGGGCGCGCGGCGCTGGAAGAGACGCTCAAGTATTGCCAGGAGCGCACCGCCGGCGGCAAGCTCATCATCAAGCACCAGGCGGTCGGCCTCTACCTCGCCGACATGGCCATGAACCTCGAGGCGGCGCGGCGGCTGATCTGGACCGCGGCATGGTTGAAGGACCACCCCGAAGCGATCGCCGAGGGCGGTGTGCCGGACCAGCCCTACGAGTACATGGCGATGGCGTTCACGGGCACGGCGGTGCAGCGGCTGACCGAGCAGGGCATCGAGCTCTTCGGCGGCATGGGCATCGTCCAGGGCATGCCGATCGAGAAGTATGTGCGCGACGCGATCATCCAGAAGCACATCTCCTTTCCGTTCCCCACGCGCTTCAAGCTCGTGGAGGCCTTGGCGGGGTTCAAGCGGAAGGTTCCGGCTTTCATCGGCGCCAACTGACTCCGCGAGATCGCGAGATCGGGAAGGACTACCGCACGAATGCCCAGCCGCCGGAAGAGGCGCAACGTCGCGTCCTGATCCTGGGCAGGGGCCACTGGTGGCGTCGGTGCGGCGCACACAAACCACTGAACGCGCGATTTGACATCGCCAACCCGGCGAAAAATAATGCGCCTGCGGCGCCGCAGGCATCTCGCGTGCTTCCCAAGCTTGCGCCCACCCGTGTCGCTCTCAGCAGACACTAACACTTCGACCTTATGGCAGCAGTCGCGCTCAAGAAGCTTGGCAAATACGAAATCCGTGGCACCCTCGGCAAGGGCGCCATGGGGATCGTCTATGACGGCTTCGATCCCGTCATCGAGCGTCGCGTCGCCATCAAGACGATCGCGAAGGAGTCGATGGACCCGCGCGAGGCAGCAGAATTGCTCGGCCGCTTCAAGCGCGAGGCGCAGGCCGCGGGCCGCCTGAATCACCCGGGCATCGTCTCCATCCACGACTACGGCGAGGATGATGGCCTGGCCTTCATCGCGATGGAGTTCATCAAGGGCAACGAGCTCAGGAAGTACTTCGAATCGCAGCAGCGCTTCGTGCTCACGCATATCGTGCGCATCGTGTGCGACATTCTCGATGCGTTGGACCACGCCCATCGCAACGGAGTCGTCCACCGCGACATCAAGCCCGCCAACATCATGATCACCGACGAGGGCCGCGTGAAAGTCGCGGACTTCGGCGTGGCCTGGATCGAGTCGTCGACGATGACGCAGGTCGGGGCGCGGATCGGCACGCCGGCGTACATGTCGCCGGAACAGCACCAGGGGCTGCCGGTCACTGGCCGCTCGGACCTCTTTTCCGCCGGCGTCATCCTGTACCAGTTCCTCACGGGCGAGCGGCCGTTCACCGGCAACGGCTACCCGCTCATCCACCAGATCCTCCTGCAGGATCCGATCGCTCCGTCGGAGATCAACTTCGACATCCCGCGGGCGCTCGACGCCGTGACGATGAAGGCGCTCGCGAAGCGTGCCGAGGACCGGTTCGCGACCGCGCGCGAGTTTGCCGAAGCGTTTCGCGAGGCGGCCACGGGCGAATCAGTCGGCGCCGGCGTCGACTTCGTGCTCAACGACTGGGCCTTGCCGGTGAACGGCCGGGATGCCATGCCACCCCCTGGTTGCGGGCAAGGAACGACCACGGCCAGCGCGAGTGTGACCGGCGACGGTGGCTCGAACCCCGCCAGTGTCTCCCTGGAAGTCGAGCTCGAGTACTGGAAGGAGATCAAGGACAGCACCGAGGCGGATGATTTCGAAACTTTCCTGCGGCTATTTCCGGGAAGCCGGTTCGCGCCGCTGGCTCGCCGCCGTATGAACCGCCTTGAAGCCGAGGCGCGCCACGGAACCGAGGCACCTGTACACGCGGAAGCGCGGGCACACAGGCAACGCGAGGTCGAGCGGCACTTGCAGCGCATCGATGCCAAAGAGCCGAAGCTCATGCTCCCGGAAGACGAGGCGAACGACGTGACGCCCGCGATGGACCTGTTCCCGAGCGTGATGGTGCAGCCCGCCTTTGCCACGGTCGACCTTCCGCACCTCGAAGCCGTAACCGGGCCGATCCATGCTCGGCGCCGTGCCGCGAAACCCGCGCACACGCAGGCCGTGCCCGAGCCTCCGCATCCGTTCGCCTCCGGCGCGGCGCGCAAGCCACCGCGGCTGCCGATCGCTCTGGTGCTGGCTGCAGCGCTGGTAGGCAGCGGCCTCTGGTATGCCACTCGGCCGCAATTCGCCCCGATCATCGGCACACTTCGAATGCAAACACAAACCATCCTGGCGCAACTGGAGCAAGAATGGCAGGCGCGCCAGGCGGGGCAAGGGGAGCAGCAGCGAAAGGGTGGCGAGGCGGCCCGCCTGGCCGAAGAACAGCGCAAGAACGAGGAAGCGCTGAAGGCCGAGCGCAACCGCGAATTGGCGCTGGCGCGGCAGAAGGAAGAAGCCGCCCAGGCCGCCGCGATCCAGAATTACGAGCGCGCGATGGCGCTGCTCAACCAAGGCAGGAGCAGCGAAGCCGTCCGCCGCCTGCGCCAACTCGCCAAGGACGGGAACGGCGCGGCGGCCAAGACCCTCGGCGATCTCTACAGCAGCGGCGAGGATGTCTTGCTCGACATGCAGGAAGCGGCCTACTTCTATGCCATCGCCGAGCGCAACGGCGTCGAGATCGATCGCCCGGCCTTTGTCCGCCGTTAGCCGGTGTCCTGCTGCGGAACCTGAAAATTCCACTCGAGGCCACTGTCATGGCCCGGCCGCCAGATAGTGTCTTCCAATGGGCCAACGATGGGAAAGTGGGGAAGAGCGTGAAATTCTCCGAGCTGTTTGCGGACAAAAATACGCTGCTGCTCTACTCGTTCATGTTCGGTCCGAATTGGGACAATCCCTGTCCTTCTTGCACCTCGCTGGTCGACGGGTTCGATCGCGCCTGGTACTCGGTCACTCGAGACGCCGCGTTTGTCGCAATTGCCAAGGCCCCGGCCGATCGAATCAATGCGTGGGCGAAACAACGCGGATGGTCGCAGATCGATCTGGTTTCCGGATCGAATTCCTCCTATCAAGCCGATTACAAATGTCAGGGAGACTCCGATGACATGCAATGGCCGGTGATGCACGTATTCAGGAAGCAGGACGGAAAGATTTTTCATTTCTGGGGAACGGAAACGATGTCGAATCATGTCGACACGGTGTGGGTGTATTGGAATCTCATGGACTTTACGCCTGAAGGTCGGCCCGACGTTTCCACCCCGCCACAGAATTTCAGGTCCGAGTTCCTGGAAAAGCACTATCCTGATTAAGCAGTAGCTGGGCAACTTCTCAGCGCACCTGAATCGCCAGCGCAAGCCCCCATGCGACCAGTACGATCCCCGCGATGCGCCCGAGCCAGTGGCCACGCGCAATGGTCTTCTCCAGCAGTACATAGAGCGCAAGGCCAGCGATCCAGTACAGGTTCATTACGCCGCCAAAGAACAGAAGCGCCATCAGGAACCAACAGCAGCCGAGGCAATAAGCGCCGTGCTCCAGCCCCATGCGCAGCGCGCCAAGCCTGCCTGCGCGCCACTTACCGATGAGGAAGCCGAGGGGCGTGCGGCAGTGGCGGAGGCACATCGCCTTGAGCGGCGTCAGTTGCCACAAGCCGGCTGCGATCAATAGGCCGGCGCCCAGCCAATGGCTCGTCGTCTCCAACATTGGCGATAGCAGGCGGGCCGACTCCAGGCCCCATTGAAGCGCGGTAGCGACTGCACCAAAGCTGCCCCAGACGAGCAGATAGCCAGTGGCGAACAAGGCGGTCGGCAGCAGCGGTGCGCCGGCCGCCTTGTCCTTCCGGTTGACGCGCGCGAAAAGCAGCAGCATCGGCACCGCGCTGGGCAGCATCATCGCCACCATCATCACCCACCACATCGCGAAGATCAGCAGGGCATAGGCTGGCGTCCACACCGCCGGCTGCATCAGCCATCCGTCCATTCCGGCCATCCCCGTCATCGCGACGGGGCTCATCTCCATTCCGGCTCCGGCCAGCAGCCAGCCCCAGGCCAAGGCGACGATCGAAACCAGCCCGGCGACCAGCACCAGCCGGTCGCGCTGCAGCACGGCTTCCAGCAAGCGTGCCTGCGCGCCCATCCTGGTTTAAGGCCGGCCGAACTTCTGCTTGTACTCCTGGTAGCTATGCACGAGGCCCTGCGGGCCCCAGGCAACGTGCGCCATCGAGCTGTGGCGGCGGTTCAGGTCGAACTTGATCGGGCCGGTGCCCTTGGCGAAGCCGGCGACATTCTCGGCCTCGTGAAAGACCCAGCCGTTCGGCAATACCGTAATCATCTGATGCTCGGTATCGGTGACCGGGTTGCGGATCGGCTCGCTGTGCGCGCTCACCGCAGCGGCCACCTCGATGCGGGCGCGCCGCTTGTCCAGGTTCCAATCGAAGGTGATGGGCGCGAACATCGGATCCTTGATCGTCTCGATGATGACGGAGAAGATCTGGAACATGGTGCCGGCCGGCTGGTCCTCGCCAGACAGGATATAGAACAGCGCGTCCCTCTGTGCGTCGCTGGCACGCTCGTCGATGATCGGGTGCATGACCCCCTGGCCATGGTGAATGGCGCGAGGGAAGTAGAACGTGGCGACGACCGCAAGGCCGTCCAAAGCAACGCCGTCGCAATGGCCCTGGTCGATTTTGAAGCCTACCAAGCCAGTGCAATGGCCTTGGGTTGGGTCGCCCATGGCCTCGCACGGGCAGCCGAGGTCGCAGCTGCAATATTCGATGTACTTGCCTTCGATCATCCAGTCGCGAGCCATGGCGGTCTTCTCACAATGCGGACGAAAATGGGGACGCACACAATTTCCGGCCGCACGGGCGGTCAGGGAACTGAAAAAATTGTGTGCGTCCCCTTTTCCAAGTTCAAGCCGGTGCGCTACCCCGCAGACAAGTCCGCTGCAGCACCCGCGGGAAGCGCGCGGCATCGAAATTCGGGTTGGCGCGGTGCAGGAGGCAGCGGTTGTCCCACATCAGCAGGTCGCCCGGGCGCCACGTGTGGCGATAGACGAATCGCTCCTGGATCGCGTATGCGGTCAACTTCTCCAGGCGGGCGCGGCCGACTTCCTCGGGATGGCCTTCGAGAAAGACGGCGCGTTCCCCCATGAAGAGCGCCTTGCGGCCGGTTTCCGGGATCGTGCGCACCAGTGGATGCGACATGGGCGGCGCATCGGCGATCTCTTCCGGCGGAACTTTGATACCCGCGCGGGCCTGGGAGATCTCCCAGCTGTGCACGACGCGGACGCCCTCGAGCTCGGTCTTCTCGGCCTCCGGCAGTGCCTCGTATGCGGTGATCATGTCGGCGAAGCAGGTCTCTCCGCCATCCGGGGGCATGACCAGCGCATGCAGAATCGTCGCAAGCGACGGCTGAGGTCGGAACGATTTGTCGGAATGCCATTGGGTCGAGGCGACCTTGCCGCTCGGTTTGCCGTCGGCGCCCAGATTCGTGACGATATGCACCAGCGGGTTGACCGTGCCGCGATTGCCGGCCACGTGCCGCTCCAGCGTACCGAACTGTTCGGTGAAGGCGATCTGCTGCTCTTGATCCAGATGCTGATCGCGGAAGCACAGCACGTGATAGCGGACGAACGCGTCGTAGACCGCGCGCTTGGTCGTCTCAGGCAGCGGCTGGCGCAGATCCAGGCCCACGATCGAGGCGCCGAGGACTGGGGACAGCGGTTCGAGGTCGAAAGCCGGACGTTCGAGGGTGAGCGGCATGGTGGCGTACCCCTGGATAAGCGTCGCGGAAATTCTACTCGCATCCGATTTCCTATACGATGGCTGCGGCACAACCCGCGGCGGTGGACTGACGGCGTCGGCTCGATGCCTGATCGTCCGCGGTGAGGGGTAAGGCTCGTGCGGCATGTCGCGCGCACGGTGGAGCAAGGGGAGAAGACGGAAATGGATCTCGATCTGAACGGTAAATCGGTGCTGGTCACCGGCGGCAATCGCGGCATTGGCCTCGCGATCGCACTCGGCTTCGCGGGCGAAGGTGCGAACGTCGCCGTCTGTGGCCGCGACAAAGCGGCGCTCGCGGAGGCGGAAGCGATGATCGCGGCGAAGGGCGTGAAGGCGATGGCCGTCGCGGTCGATCTCTTCACCGCCGCAGGGTGTACGGGCGCGGTGCAGGCGGCGATCGACGCGTTCGGCGGGCTCGACGTGCTGGTCAACAACGCTTCGACGGCGATCAGCGGAAACATCGAGACGCTCGATGACGACGGGCTGATGGAGCGGCTGAACGGCAAGACGCTGGCCTACATGCGCTGCTGCCGCGCCGCACTGCCGCACCTGCGCAAGTCGCCGCGCGGCCGCGTCATCTGCATCGGCGGCGCCGCCGCACGCCATGCCGGCGCCACCAACCTGCCCAGCGCGCTGGGCAATTCGGCGCTGGTCGCCTTCGTCAAGCAGTTCAGTACGACGGTGGCGGCCGAGGGCATTACGGCCAACATCGTCCACCCGCCCTTCACCAAGACCGACCGCTACCCGGCGCGCCGCGCCGCTCGGGCGAAGCAACTCGGCGTGAGCGAGGAGAAGGCCGAGGCGAGCTTCGTCGCGCGGTTCCCGATCGGCCGTCTGGTCGAGCCGTCGGACATCGCGCCGATGGTGCTCTTCCTCGCCTCGCCGCATGCAGCGGCGATCACGGGCCAGAGCATTGCCATCGATGGCGGCTCGACGCCGGGTACGTATTACTAGCCGGCTCGTGCTCGGCCGGCAGTTGCGTTCAGCATTGCGTGTCCGTGCAACGGAGCCTACGCGATAGCCGGGCGCGTTGAACGAAGCGCGCTATCCTTAAACCGCCGCGCGGTGCCGCCACGCATCGCGCCGCTCGAGCAGCAGTGCGCCGAATCCAACCATCGGCACCAGCAGCCATGCGATCCAGCCGATCCAGGGTAATGCGGCGAGCAGAGCCAGCGCACAGGCTCCGACTGCAAGTTGCGCATGGCGCGATGCGTCGGCGCGGCCCGATCGGGACATGCCCCAGGCGCCGATGCGCAGCGCGACGAACACACCCGACAACAGCAGCAGCGCGACATACAGCGCCAGCACGACAATCGCCAACGGGATGCCAACGATCGTGACCGCGAGCAACAGCACGAGCAGCGGCGTGACGAGCAGTGCGACCACGCCGGATGCGAGCGCAGCTCCGATGCGTTGTCTGATCTTTTCAGCCACGCGCGTGCTCCACGAAGGCGATGCGGCGAGCACGGCGACGCCGAGCGCAAACAACGCCAGGAAGCCGAGCAGCCAGCCATACAGCCAACCGAGCGCAGCGGGCGCGCTATCGTCCGGCGGCGCCTGATATCTGACCTGCCCCTCGACTCTTGCCTCGGGTGCGATTTCGGGCGGCTGCGGCCCATAGGCGAACAAGTCCCCATGGATCACCGCGCCGGGGGCAAGCTTCAGGCGCCCGGCGCGCACGTGCACGGTGCCGCCGACTTCGGATGCGAGCACCACTTCGCTGGCGTACAAGGGCGGAGGGCCGGCGCTGGCTGCCGTGGTTTCCGGCGAGGTCCAAGTCGGCTTTTCCAACGTCCCGCAGAGCGCGCGCATGGTCGAGGCGAATCGGTTGCGGCCGATCGGCGTCAGCAGCTTGAAGCCTTCCAGGGCGCTGCCTGGCGTGCCGCCGGTAGCCGAAGCGGGCGTGCCCGGATTCGAATTCTCGGGGTGGCACGGGCTGCTCGCGCCGAAAGGCACGCCGCCGGCGATCGTTGAGCTGCTCAACCGCAAGCTGCGCCAGACGCTGGCCGACCCGGTGGTCGTGGCGCGCTTCGAGAAGGGCGGGCTGGATCCCATCGCGAGCTCGCCGAGCGAGTACGCCGAATTCCTCGGCAAAGAGCTGGAGAAGTGGCGCCGGGTGATCCGCGAGCGCAATATTCGCGCGGAATAGACACGGCAAGCCATTCGCGCGCGAGCAGACGGGCGGGGAAGATCGTAGATTGGCGCGGACACCATGCCCGTTCGCGACAACGTCATGAACGCTTGTCCTGACCTTTCTGCGGCGACCAGCCATACGCCCTGGTGCAGGCACCGCCCATCAGCATGGCCCGGTCACTGTCGCTGAGCCGATCGGTTTGGCGGAAGGGTTCGACTGACTGCTCATAGTTGACGACGGCGAAGGCGCGGGTCCAGTCGGTGCCCCACAGGCAGCGGTCGAACCCCCAGGCATCGAACACGCGCGCAAGCGGGTCCCAGATGTCCGGGAAGGGATACGGTTCGCGTGCCAGCGTGCAGGCGCCGCTGACCTTGATCACCGCGTTCGGGCGCTTGGCGAGGGCCAGCACCTTCGGCAGGTCCGCCCAGGGTTGCGCCGGCGCGGGCGGCGTGCGGGGCTGCATGAGGCCCATATGGTCGATCACGAATCGCGTGTCGGGGTGACGGTCGATCAGCGTTGCGACCGCGTCCAGGTTGCCGGCGCACGACAGGTTGACGGGGAAGTCGTACCGGACGGCTGCGCGCGCGATGCGGTCGAAGCCCGGGTCGTTCGCGTCGCGCCCCACGTCCTTCCGCATCATGATGCGAATGCCGACCGTGCCCGGCGTCTGCTTCCAGTCGGCGATGACATCGGCCACCGCCGCATCATCCGGGTTCACCGGTTTGACGAGGGCGAACCGGCCGGGATGGGCCCGTTGCACTTCGACGGCATAGCTGGCGTCGTAGCGGTACATGGCAAACGGGGAGACGAAGATCGCGCCGTCGACGCCGACCTTGTCCATCGCCGCCACCATCTCGTCTCCCGTTACGTGCTCGGGCCAATTCGGGACGCTAGCCCAAGGCCGCTTGGGTGTGTTCGCCTCATAGGCGTGGACCTGCGAATCGATGATCGGCATGGGCGGGCTCCTCTGCGTTGAGTGGTTTCGTTGGCGTTGCAGCCTCGGAGTCTATCGCAGTGGCTATTGACCGCCGAAGGCGCCGCCGATACGCTGTGCCAACCGAGAAACGATTTTCGAAAGCCCTATGCGCTATGACTGAACTGGTCGTCCGAGCATCCATGGGAACGACGTCGGCATGGAACGCGCTCGCCCCCGCGTTCACCCGACTGACCGGCCACAAGTTGATCGTCACTCAGGAGAGCTCGGCGACGTTCGAGCGAACCCTGGCCTCCAACGCGCCCGCCGACCTGATGGTGCTCTACGGCGAGCCGATGAACGACATCATCAGGCGCGGCTTGGTGCTGGAGGGTTCCAGCACGATCTTCGCCCGCGCGGCGAAACGGAAATGGCGATCCAGCAGATCAACGTGAGCAAGCCGGTTGCCGGCACCGACTACGTGGGCGATCTCCCGGGCGAGCTGCACGAATACGTCGTGTTCGCCATCGCCGTCATGGCGGTCTCACGGGAGCAAGAGGCGGCCAGGGAATTGATCCGGTTCGTCACCTCGCCGCAGGCCGTGCCGCTGCTGCAACAGGGGATGATGGAGCCCGCGTCGGGTTGACGGCTCTGCCGCAATCGTAGTCCCCAGGGCTTGGGGGTATCATCGGCGAGCTTGGCTCGGTCGCGCTCGCGCTTGCCGGTAACGGTTCACGCTTGTTCGACTTGCGCCTGAAATCGTGCCGCGCGAGGCTCTGGGCAATCACCGTGGGTCCTGCGGCAAGCGAGGCGTTCAGCGGGCGTGCTTCATCTGCGCGTCGGCCGGACCCGCTCGACCTGACGTGCCGCTAACGTTACGAGGAGAGTTTCATGCAGTTCGGATTGTTCGGCAGCGGCTCGGCACGGCGGGGCAGCGGTGAGTTCGACAGCACCGAGGGCTACCACGACTGGATCGAATACAACATCGAGGCCGAGGCACTGGGCTTTCACAGCACGTTCTGCGTGGAGCACCATTTCACGGGCTACGGTCAGGTTTCCGCCACGCTGAACCTGCTGACCTGGTTGGGCGCTCGCACGAAATCACTACGGCTCGGCACCGCCGTGATGGTGTTGCCCTGGCACAACCCGGTGCTGTTGGCGGAGCAGGCGGCCACACTCGACTTGTTGTCCGGCGGCCGATTGGATTTCGGTATCGGCACCGGCTATCGCTACAACGAATTCGTCGGCTTCGATGTTGCCATGGAGGAGGCACGGGCGAAATTCGAGGAATCGATCGACGTCATCCTGAAGGCGTGGACATCGAACGAACGCTTCTCGCACAAGGGAAAATACTGGAGCTTCGAGGACATCGTCGTCGAGCCGCAATCGTTCCGCAAACCGCATCCGGCAGTCTGGATGGGCGCCGGCAACGAACGCTCGATTCGCGATGTCGCCCACCGCGGCTTCAATCTGCTTCTGGGTCAATACTCCTCGCCGGCCGATGTTGCCCGCAACATCGCGATCTTCCGCGACGCTGTAGAGGCGAAGGGCGAGCCATGGGACCCCAGGCGGGTCGGTATCACCCGCGCCTTCTTCGTTACCGAAGATGCGCGCGAACGCGAACAAGCGCTGGAACGACGGCTGGCCAACCGGCTGCGGCAACTGAAGCTCGCGACGACACCCGATGGCAGGGTACTCGGCGGGCCGGATCGCGCAGACGGTGATCCAGTCGAGATCAACCTGAACAGCGCCATCTACGGCACGCCGGATGAAATCGCGCGGAAGATCGAGGCGCTGCGCGAGGCCGGCGCCGGCTATCTGCTGATCAACGGCGGCGGGTCCGGTGGCGGCGAACGGGGTCGGCGCAGCCTGCACCGCTTCGCGCGCGAAGTGATGCCTGCGTTCGCCACGACTTAGACCTTTCCTGGGCGCCTGCGGCCTCGCCGTCAGTTGCGGATGTCTTGCAGGAACCACTCGGTCGGCAATTCGCGGCCCAGCCTGGCGGCTTTCGCCCGTTCATAGACGAGGCCACCGACCGAAGAGAACTGAACGCCCCAGTTGCCGATCGTGCGATAGTGCGTGATCTGGTCCCGGGAAGTGCGTCCCGGCGCCTTGCCCGTGATGACATCCGTGTAAACGGGCCATTCCTTCAGCTCGAGCCCCTTCCTGGCTCGTGGCAGCACGCTCAGCTGCTCGTCGGTGCCGAGCACGAAAGCCCCGCGGCCGGCGCTCACGTCACGGCGGAAGGTTTCGCTCTCGGGCAGGTCGATCTCCTCGTTGCCCTGCTGCACTTTCACGTCGAAGCGTGCCGCGGCCGCCGACGAGATCTCTTGCGACTTGAGGCTCACGACGTGCATGCCGGGCTCGAGCCAGTCGGGCTCGACGATGGGCAGGATGCTGTCGGTGCAGGTGGACAGAATATCCGCGCCCCGGACGGCCTCGCGCGCAGAATCCACGGGTATCACTTCGACATCGAGCAGACGCGACATATCCTCGCTGTACCGACGCCGGTTCTCCGGGTTGCGGCTGTAGACCTTGACCTGTCTGATCTTGCGCACGACCGCGTAGGCTTCGAGGAAGGTGCGGGCCATGCCGCCGGAGCCGAGCATGCCGACGGTGCTCGAATCCTCGCGCGCGAGGAGCCGGGTGCCGATGCCTGCCGCCGCGCCCACGCGCATGTGCTGGAGGTGACCGTCGTTCATGAGCGCGAGCGGCTCGCCGTTGCCCGAGCTATAGAGGAACACGAGGCCGCAGAAGGTGCCGGGCTCGATGCAGTACTTGTTCTCCGACTGGCTCCCGCCCGGGCCTAGCGGAAAGTGCACGATATCCGACTTCAGGCGTACAGCGTAGTAGCCGCCGCTCGCGCCCTCGACGGTGCCGAAGCGATAGTAGCCGTCCGGCCGGTCGCACGGAACGTAGGTATCGATGCGCGGCCGGTATATGGCCTTGCGCTGCGCGAGCGCGGCGAACGCGGCTTCCTGCACCTCGATGCATGCGCGCATGTCGAGCACCTGGGCGACGACTTGGTTGTTGATCATCAGCATGGTCGGAGCTTTCGGAAAACGCCGTCGGAGGACGGCTCGGATTGCCGTGGGCAGTATTCCGTGCCCCTCCCGCATCGTCAACTGGGCGAGATGGGCGGACCGCCCCTCCTGCTGCCGCAAAGCCAATGGCGGGTCGTGATCGCCGGAGATGCCCGTCGGCGTGCTTGCCGAGCGGGCGTCGTAACTCCTATCCTTTGGCGTTGACGGGCCAGAACGGGTTGGATTTCCGCATTCCACACACCCAGTCCGCATTCTGGAAGGCGCTGCGGCTGGCCGGCGAGAGCGGTCGGATCCCCGATCGCGGCCGGATGCTCGCCCAAACGTCCGCGGCCGAAGCCTGATCCTGATCAAGCACTTCTTCGTCACTCCCGCGCAAGCGGGAGCCCAGAAAATTCAGTGTTGTCCTGGGTTCCCGTTTCCACGGGAACGACGGTCGTTAACTCAATCATCGCGCGCAGTTGTTCACTCCAGCGAATGACTCTCATGGTTCGCGCGCCTTGCCTTCCGGCTCGCTTGCTGCGAGCATCGTCGGATGCGCGCACCGGGGCCGATTGACTCGCTCACGACGGCGTCATCGAAAACAATACCGAGGTCAGCAGGAGCTATCGATGTCCCGAAGATTTGCCCACCTGACGCCTTACGAGGGCTACGAAGACGCAATCGTCGAGAAGAAGGACGGCGTGGTCACCTTCACGCTCAATCGCCCGGAGAAGCTCAACGCGCTCTCGCCCGCGCTGCGGTTGGGCCTGAAACGCATCCTGGAGGACGTGAACGACGACGATGACGCCAAGGTGCTTGTCCTCACGGGTGCGGGCCGTGGTTTCTGTTCCGGTGCGGATATGGTCGGGCAATCGCACTCGGACGTCCCGCCGAGCCGGCAGGACATCGAGGAATCGCGCTTCGGCTGGATCGGGCGCTTTCGCAGCATGCGCAAACCCGTGCTGGCCGCGGTCAACGGCGTTGCGGCCGGGGGCGGATTTTCGCTGGCGCTCGCCTGCGATGTGCGCATCGCTTCGGATCAGGCGCGCTTCGTATCGGCATTCATCCGCCGCGCGATCCTGCCCGATCAATCGTCGACCTGGCTATTGCCCCATCTGGTGGGCACGTCGCGGGCGCTCCTCATGCATTGGCTGAGCGACGAGGTGAAGGCGGAAGAAGCCGTGCGGATCGGCCTCGCCGACATGGTCGTGCCGCACGATCAGCTCATGGCCCGCACGATGGAGCTCGCAACACGGCTGGCGAGCGGCCCGTCGATCACCATCGAGCTCACCAAGCAGGCGGTCTACCACGCGATGGGCGTCTCGCTCGAGACGCACGCGGAATACGAGGAGAACCTCCTCAACAAGGTGCATCACACCGAAGACGTGAAGGAGGGGCGGCTGGCGTTTCGCGAGAAGCGCAAGCCAGTCTTCAAGGGACGCTGAGAGCTTGGGGTCGTTGTCGGATTTCCCTCACCCCCGGCCCCTCTCCCGGAGGGAGAGGGGGGATGGAGCGCGCTTTTTGCTCCGACGCTTACTCCAATCCCGGCCCGCGCACGATGCCGCCTGCCGCGAGCTTTTGCGCATCCGCATCCGAATAGCCCAGCTCGTGCAGAATCTCGACGGTATCGCGGCCGGGCTCTTTCGGCGCCGAGTAGCGCACTGAAAAGCTGTACGCGTCGCTCTCGTAGGGCATCGGCGGCAAGCGACCGGCTTTGTCCCCGATCTGAACCGGCAGCGTCCGGCTCTCCGAGTTCACGTGCGGGTCTTCCTCGAGCACGCTGGACGGCGAGTGGAGCGGCGCCACGCACACGTCTGCGGCGTCCAGCATGTCGACGATCTCGTTGCGCGTGTGGCGCGCGCACACGTCGCCGATACGCCTCATCAGGATGTCGTGACGTTCGGCCCGGCCCGGATTGTGGTCGTAGTTCGGGTCCGCGGCCAGGTCTTCCATGCCGAAGACGGGGCATATCCGCCGCCACTGCCCGTCGCTGACGATGCCGATGAAAACCTTCTTGTCGTCCTTGCAGGTAAAGAGATCATAGATTGAAGTGCCGTTACGCTTGCCGGCGTGGCGCTGTGCACGCATGGGCTGCGACGGCTCGCCGGTGAACTGTGCGGTGGCCATGTGCTGGCCGACGTAGAACAGCGCCGTCTCGAACAGCCCACCGGTGATGTGCTGGCCCTTTCCGGTCTTTTCCCGCTGCATGAGCGCAGCCATCACGCCGAGCACGGCATACGTCGCGGCGCCCATGTCGACCACCGATGCGCCGGCCCGCATCGGCTGCCCGGGCGGGCCGGTCATGAAGGCCAGGCCGGATGCCATCTGCCCGGGCTCGTCCATCAGCGGCCGCGAAGCATACGGGCCCTTCAAGTAGCCCTTGAGGCTGCAATAGATGAGACGCGGATTGGCTTCGCGCACTTTCGCATAGCCCAGACCGAGCCTGTCCATCGAGCCGGGCGCCATGTTTTCGATCAGCACGTCGGCGCGCTCGATGAGGCGCATCGCCACCTCACGCCCCTCGGCCGAGGCGAGATTGATGACGATGCCGCGCTTGTTGCGGTTGAAGTAATA
Organism: Betaproteobacteria bacterium; assembly: GCA_009377585.1. Taxonomy (NCBI): domain Bacteria; kingdom Pseudomonadati; phylum Pseudomonadota; class Betaproteobacteria; species Betaproteobacteria bacterium. Next base: position 37,275 of record WHTS01000035.1, on the reverse strand, counting down.
GAACGGGCCGTTGCGCCTGTTGCCCATGCGGCTATCCTTGCCGGCATCGGGCGGCTCCACCTTGATTACATCGGCACCCATATCGCCGAGCAGCAGGCCGGCGGTCGGCCCGGCCACGATCTGCCCCATTTCAACGACGCGTATTCCTTCCAGTGGTAGGCCGCTCATAGCTCGATCTCTTCCCGAAAATTTCCGTTGCAATTCTTTCGCCGGTACAGCGCGGACTCATGAATCATAGCTCGGATGAGGGGCAAGCTCGGATGAGGGTCAGGTTTTGCGAACACCCGGCCGCTCCCCCGGCGCGCGCCTGTCTCACTCGGATCGTCGTACACTGACGCCGCACGCAACTTTCGACGAGGACCTGCACATGGGCATAGAGCGTGTTCCGGGCGCCAGGGGCGCCAGCGTCAGCACATCTCCCATGGCCTTCCAGGCGCCCGTCGTCGATGCGCTGTCCATACGCGTCGTGGTCGATTCGCGTTACGAGCGATTTCTTCCGAAGGCCTCACACCCGCAGGTGCGCATCGAGCACGTCGGGCGCATCCCCGGCCGTCCGGACATGACTTTCGCCGCCGAATGGGGGCTGTCGCTGCATCTCGCCTCGGTGAAGGAGGGTGCGAAGGCGCAGTACGTGCTCGACTTCGGCTACACGCCGGAGATCATCAACCGCAATTTCGAGCTCCTGGGCATCGACCCGGCCGCAATCAGCGGCTTGATCCTGAGCCATGGCCACCGCGATCATTTCGGCGGCCTCGACGGCTTCGTGCGGCAGCATCGCGGCGAGATGCGCGACGACCTTGCGCTCTACGTCGGCGGCGAGACGATCTTTCGGCCGAAGTGGCTCAAGGAGGGTGGCGAGACGGTGCTGTGGGGCGCGGTGGACCGCGCAGCGCTGCAGTCGAAGAACGTCGCCGCAGTGTGTTGTCCGAAGCCGTGCGCGCTCGAGGGTGCATTCACCTCCGGCTACATCGAGCGCACCTCCTTCGAGCAAGTGACCGGCGGCTCCTGGGTGGCGGAGGACCACTACAGCGAGGCCGAGCGCAACGGCCAGCTCGTGCGCGACCAGCATCCGGACGAGCACGCCACTTGCTACATCGTAAAGGGCCGCGGGCTCGTGGTGATCTCCTCCTGCGGCCATGCCGGCATCATCAATAGCGTGCGCAGCGCGATGGCTGCGGCCAATGTCGACAAGGTCCACGCCGTCATCGGCGGCTTCCATCTCGGCACTTCGCCGAATGAATACCTCCAGCACACCCTGCAGGAGCTCGAGCGGATCAACCCGGACGTGATCGTCCCGATGCATTGCACCGGCGAAGCGTTCATCGCAATGCTGCGCACAAGCCTGCCGCAGAAGGTGGTGTATTCGAACGTCGGAAGCCAATTCACTTTCGGCGCGTGAGCGCGAAACGGCGGTACCTTTACGACGGAGGTGCGTGATATGTGCGGTGTGAGAGGAGGAGCTCGGGGACTGGCATTCGGGGTTGCTGCGGCGGCCTGGATGTATTCTGCTGCCGGGTGGCCACAGGATTTTCCAAGCAAACCCGTGCGCTACGTCGTTCCATTCGGGCCGGGCGGTTCGCCCGACATCGTCGGGCGGTTGATCGCCGACCGGCTGACCCGATTGTGGGGACAGCAGGTGATTGTCGAGAACCGCGCAGGGGTGGCCGGTGTGCTCGGTAGCGCATTCGTCGCCAAGTCGCCGCCTGACGGCTACACGCTGCTCCAGTGCAATATCGCGCCCAATGCAATCGGCGTATCGATGTTCAAGAAGATGCCGTACGATCAGCTGCGCGACTTCGCGCCGATCACGCAAATCGGCAGCCTGCCGAATATTCTGCTCAGCCACCCCTCCTTGCCGGTACGATCGGTCAAGGAGCTGATCGCCTATGCCAAGGCTCGGCCCGGCAAACTCAGCTACAGCTCCGGGCAGGTCGGCACCTCGCCGCAGCTCTCGATCGAGCTGCTCAAGCAGGCGGCGAAGATCGATATGGTCAACATTCCCTACAAGATCGGGTCGCAAGGATTGACCGATGCGATAGGCGGGCAGGTTCCCCTCAACGTGTCCAATCTGCCTCAGTCGATAGCTCCGGTGCAAAGCGGGCGCTTGAGAGGCCTTGCGGTCACGAGTGCCAAACGGGCCGCGCCGCTCCCGTCCGTACCCACGATGCAGGAGTCCGGTATTGCCGGCTACGAAGTCACTTCATGGTACGGCGTGTGCGCGCCGGCCGGCACGCCGGCGGCGGTGCTGGACAAGGTGAACGCCGACGTCGCTTCGATACTGCGCATCCCGGAGCTGCGACAGCGCCTGAGCGAACTGATCACCGAGATCACGCCCACGAGCCGGGAAGAGTTCGATCGGTTCATTCGTGGCGAAATCTCGCGCTGGGCGCAGGTGATCAAGGATGCGCATATTCCCCAGATATAGCGGGGCGCTGCGAGAAGGGCACGACTGTCGAAGGCGCAATGGCCCCAGCGAAAGGACGACGATGAGCGAGGAGGACCACGACGAGCTGACGCGGCGCACGGCGCAGCGGCTGTTCGGCAAACCGAAGCGCGGCGAAGGCGCTTACGCCCTATGGCGCGATTTCAATCCGCAGCTCGCGCGCGAGTTCTCCCGCTTCTACGTCGGCCGGCTGTACGCGCGCGAAACTTTGTCGCAGAAGCAGAGGGAGCTGTGTGCCGTGGCCGCGCTCGCGGTGTTGAACTACCAGGAAGAGCTCGCGATTCACGCCGGTGCGGCGCTCAACTGCGGCGCCACGCCGGCGGAAGTTGCCGAGGTCGTGTTCCAGATGGCCACCTACGGCGGCGCACCCTGTACGGTCGAGGGCTTGCGCACCTTGAAGCGCGTGCTCGAAGAGCGCGGCGAGTGGAAGCCGGCCGACTGACGCCGGCCACCGGCGTCAATTCAAATGCTTGACGCCGGCGGCCGGCGTCAATAACAAGTGATCGATGCCGGCGCCCCGCTTCAGTGCAAGACCTTGATGCCCGCTTCCTTGATGATCTTGCCGAAGCGCTCGATGTCCTGCTTGACCAGCGCGGCCGTCTTTTCGGGACCGTTGAAATAGGGCTCGAACCCCTGCGTCGCCAGCTTCTCCTTGATTTCCGGCGTCGCGACCATCTTGCCGACTTCGGCCGCGATCTTGTCGATGATCTCCTTCGGCGTGCCGGCGGGTGCGCCGAGACCCTGCCAGGTTGCCAGCGCTACTTCCGGCATGCCGATCTCGGCGAAGCTCGGCACATCGGGCAGGGTGCCGACGCGCTCGCTACCCGTGATCGCGAGCGCGCGCAGTCGGTTGCCCTTCACGTGAGCGACGACGTTCACCGGAACGGAAAAGAAAAAATGCACCTGGCCGCCCAGCAGGTCGATCACCGCGGGTCCGCCACCCTTGTAGGGAATCTGCGTGGTCTTGATCTTGGCGACCAGGTTGAACTGCGCCGCCGCAAGATGGGTCGATCCGCCGTGGCTCGAGGTGGCATAGTTGAGCTCGCCGGGCCGCTTCTTGGCCAGCGCGATGAACTCCTTGACCGTCTTCACCGGTAGCGATGGATGAACCACCATCACGTTCTCGTAGCTCGATACCGTGGCGATGGGTGCGAAGTCCTTGATGGCGTCATAGGGCGTCTTCATCAGGGTGGCGTTCGCGCATAATGCGCTGCCGATGTAGATCAGCGTGTAGCCGTCGGGCTTCGACTTCGCCGCCAAGTCGGTGCCGATCATGGTGCTCGCGCCGGGCCGGTTGTCGATGATGACCTGCTCACCCCACGCTTCGGTCAAGCGCTGGCCGACCAGGCGCGAGGTCCAGGTCGTGCTGCCGCCTGGCGAGTAGGGCACGATGTAACGTATGGGGCGATTCGGATAATCCTTCTGCGCGGGCGCGGGTGCCGAATAAACGGCGAGTAGACCTGCGGCAAGCACTCCTGACCCAGCCACTGCGAGCTTCATGCTGCTTCCTCCCTTTTCAATCCCAGTCGATTTTCGATCACGCCCAGTTTTCGATCACGCCGAGCGGCGATGAAGCCGCAGCGTGCATGACTCCGGCCGGGGCTCGAGCTGCTTACCTCAAGCATAAGCTACCGAACTCGGATGTGCACGCATGCGCAACGATCGATGCGCCGAAGACGATGTACTGCGCCCGTGATCGGGCAATCTTCCGTACGGCGTAGCCGGCGCGATATCAGGATGTGGTCTCTTGACGGAAGGAGCGCTCGCGGTTTGCTGCCGCGCGGCTTTCGCCCTTAGCATTGGTCATCGGCAGCCAATGCGTTCAACGATCAGGAGAGCAACATGGCGCAACACACACCCATAGGCGATGCGGCGGCAAGCTTCATCGCGGCCACGCCGGAGCGCAAGCATGCACCGGAGGTGCTCGAAGCGGCGAAGATGTGCCTGGTCGATTGGGTCGGCGTGGCGCTCGGCGCAGCCCGGGAACCGGCAGCCCGGGTCGCGCGCCGCGTCGCCGAGAAGTGGAATACCGGCGGGCGGGCGCACATCCTGCTCGGCCCCGCGGTCGCGCCCGCGGCAGCGGCCCTGGTCAACGGCACCATGGCGCACTGCATGGACTACGACGATACCCACATGGACGGCGCGGGACACATCAGCGCGCCGACCTGGGCAGCCGCGCTGGCGCTCGCCGAGCACTACGGCAAGAGCGAGCAGGAAGCGCTCGCCGCGTTCATCGCCGGGTTCGAAGTCTCGGCCCGGCTGGGCGCGGGCGGGTTCGGGCGCAAGCTGCAACATGTCGGGTTTCATCCGAGCGCGGTGTTCGGGCGCTTTTCCGCCGCGGCGGCAGCGTGCGTGCTGCTGGGGCTGGATCGAACGCGCATCGCGCATGCGCTCGGCGTGGCGGCGACCACGGCCGGAGGGCTCAACGCATCCTTCGGCACCATGAGCAAGCCGTTCCATCTCGGCAAGGCCGCGATGGACGGCATCCTCGCGGCCGATCTGGCGGGCGAAGGATTCGAGGCCGCGACCCATCTGCTCGATGCGCCGGATGGTCTTTCGGGCGCACTGGTTCAGGATCGCTCGGCTGCGATCGAGCCGGAGCCGTTCACCGACGGGCTCGCGTTGCTGCGCAACGCCTACAAGCCTTACGCCTGCTGCAAGGCGACGCATGCGTGCGTGGACGCCGGCCGGGCGCTGAGCACCCAGGTCGAGGCGGAGGCCATTCGCCGCGTCGTGCTGGGCGCTTCTCCCATGACTTTGCGGGTTGCATCGCGCGCGGATCCGAAGTCGCCGCTCGAAGGCAAGTTCAGCGTCGCGTACTGCACCGCGCTCGCACTTTCGGGCTATCCCGCGGTGGAGGGCGACTTCTCCGAGGCGCGCCTGAGCGATCCGAAGGTGCGAGCGCTGGTCGCCAAGTCGGAGCTGGTCGTGCAGCCGAATACCGAGCTGACCGAAGGCTTCGTCGAGGTCGAGCTCGCCGATGGGCGCAGCGTGCGCGCGAACGTGCCGCTCGCACTGGGCAATCCCGGCAACCCGATGAGCTGGGAGGGGATGGAAGCCAAGTTCGCCGGGCTGGTCGAGCCGGTGCTGGGGCGCGATACCCGGCCGCTGTTCGAGTCGCTGCGCTCGTTCGAGGCGCCCGGCACGCTCGCGCGGCTGATTGCGCTCGTGAGCCGCAGCTAATCTCAGCGCTCGGCGAGCTCCAGCAGCGCCGCCGTCAGCACGCGTGCACCGGCGGCGAGATCCGAAGCCTTGGCGTTCTCCGCCTCGTTGTGCGAGATGCCTTTCTCGCACGGCACGAAAATCATGCCGGTCGGGCACACGCGCCCCATGTAATTGGCATCGTGACTCGCCCCGGAAGGCAGGCGCATGTGCGCAAGTTGCAGTTCGCCGGCGGCGCGCTCGATGGCATCGACGACGCCGGCATCGAACACGCACGGATCGTCGTGCAATGTCGGCGTCACTTTCACCGTGCACTGGCGGGCCGCCGCCCGCGCGAGCGGCTCGACGCTCCGGCCCAGCCGATCGATCGTCGCCGGATCGGGATGGCGCAAGTCCACCGAGAACAACACGTGGCTCGCGACCGAGTTGGGCGAATTCGGCGTCACCAGCATGCGGCCGACGGTGAAGCGTGTGATGTCGGTGGGATCGTGCGCCAGCTCGGCGATCGCGTTGATGATGGCAACGGCATCGCGCAGGGCATCCTGGCGCAGTGCGAGCGGCGCGGTACCGGCGTGATCGGTCTTGCCGAACACCTCGACATTGAACCAGCGCAGGCCCTGAATGCCGGTCACGACGCCGATCGTCTTCTCCTGCCGCTCCAGCAGCGGCCCCTGCTCGATGTGCGCTTCGATGTAGGCGGCCACCGGCGCGTTGAGCGCGCGCTCGCTGGCTTCCGGCGTGGCGGCAAGCGTCCTGGCCAGCGCCTCGCGCAAGACCGTTCCGCCGTTGTCGCGCACGTCGAGAAAGTCTTCGAGCTTGCGTGCGCCCGTGTACACCGACGAGCCCATGGTGCAGGGCTGGAAGCGGCCGCCTTCCTCGTTGGTCCATGCTACCAGCTCGATGGGCCGGCGCGTCGTCACCCCGGCCGCGTCGATCGCTTCCAGCGCTTCCAGTCCGGCGAGCACGCCGAAGATGCCGTCGAAGCGCCCGCCGCGCGGCTGGCTGTCCATGTGGCTACCGGTCACGATGGGTGCGGCGGTGGGATCGCTGCCCGACCGGCGCACGAAGAGATTGCCAACGGCATCGACCGCGATCCGAAAATTGCGCGCGCGGGCCCAATCGAGCAGCAGCTTGCGCGCGGCAATGTCTTCGTCCGAGAGCGCGGCGCGATTCACGCCGTTGCCCGCGATGGCGCCGATCTGCGCCATCGCCATATGGCGCTGCCACAAGCGCGATTCGCTGATCCGTTCGACTGCGTCGCGGTGGGCTTCTCGCATCATTCGCTCCTTGCTGGGGTCAGGTCTCCCACGTTGCACCTTTGCGCCGACATGCACGGCTGATCGGCTAGGGCATGCAACATGGGAGACCTGACCCCGAATACGCCGCAGCCTGCGGCAGCGGAACACAGTATAAGATTCACGGTCCGGCGCGTGTGGGAAGAGCGCCGTCACATTCGATCGTTGGAGGAGGAATCCATGAACTTTGCCGTACGGGATCGGAAGCGCATCGGCATCTGCGCCGCCGCAGTATTGACGATGGCGTGGCAATGCGCCGCACAGGCGCAAACGATGCTGCAGATGCCCACGGGCGGCGTGACCGGCAGCTACTACATGACCGGCGCGCCATTGTCGAAGTGCGTCAACGAGGCTTCGAAACTCATCCGGGTCACCCCGAACACCTCCGGCGGCGGCGTGGAGAACATGCGGCGGGTCGACAGCGGCACGGCGCAGCTCGGCATGGTGCAGGTCGATCTGATGTATACCGGCTGGCGCGGCGATAAGCCGTTCGACAAGCCGATGCGTAACTGGCGCGTGCTCGGGGTGCTGACGCCGATCCTCGCCAATCACGTGGTCGTGCTGGCGAGCCAGAACGTGAAGACGATTTCCGATCTGAAGGGCAAGACGTTTGCGATCGGCGCACCAGGCTCGGGGGCGGCGGTGCAGATGAAGCTCTTCCTCGATCAAACGGGCTTGAGCAAGGTGATCAACACCCGCATGCTGCCGCACCAGGACTATCCCACCATGCTGCTCGATGGCAAGATCGACGCGATCAACCGCGCCAACAGCGTGCCGGCCGCGGTGGTGGAGGAGATCGCCGCGCAAAAGCCGATCGTGCTGGTCGATTTCTCCAAGGAACTGGAGCAAAGCAAGTTCCTCGAGAAGCATCCGTACATCTCCAGGTACGTCGTCAAGGGCGGCACGTACAAGGGCCAGAAGGCCGACGTGACGCTGTTCGGCACGGCCGGGTTCCTGGTCGCACACAAGGACGTCCCCGAAGCGATCGCGTACGAGTTCACCAAGCTCGCCTACTCCGAGCAATGCGTGAAGCAGGTCAGCACCGCGTTCAAAGGCGCGAACCTGAACCGCAAGGCGCCGCTCGAGGGCAACATCGGTCCGGTTCATCCCGGCGCCGCCAAGTTCTGGAAGGAGAACGGCATCACGGTACCCGAGCCGCTGCTGAAGTAACCGGAGGGCGGGCGTGTCGAACCCACCGG
>WHTS01000035.1:0-28565 GCA_009377585.1 Betaproteobacteria bacterium | reverse complement strand
GCGATCTTCGAGCGCTTCGGTGCCGGCAGCTTCTTCATCGATTTCCCGGTCGCGCTGATGGGCCGGCTGCGCGGCGGCCCGGCCAAGGCCGCGGTGTTCGCGAGCGGCCTGTTCGGCAGCATCTCGGGCAGCGCCACGGCCAACGTGGTCGCGACCGGCACCTTCACCATCCCGCTCATGAAGAAGACCGGCTACAGGCCGCCGGTCGCCGGAGCGATCGAGTCGGCCGCATCCACCGGCGGGATGTTCATGCCGCCGGTGATGGGCGCGGGCGCGTTCCTCATGGCCGAGATGCTGCACATGCCCTACGCCGAGATCATCAAGATCGCTCTGGTGCCGGCGCTGCTGTACTTCTTCGCCGTGTTCGTGATGGTGCACTTCGAGGCCTTGCGCACCGACATCGGCAGCGTTCCGCCGGAGGACCGCCTGAGCGCATGGACGGTGTTCAAGGCCGGCTGGTATTACATCCTGCCGATCTTCGTCCTGTTCTATGTGCTGTTCAGCGGCAACTCGGCCTCGCTCGCCGCCTTCTATGCGATCGTGAGCTTTCTCGCCATCATGGCGGTGAAGTATTTCGGCCGCGGCGAGTTCAAAAGGTTTTTCGTTACGCTCTACGCAGCGCTGGTCGACGGCGGCGATAAATCCCTCATCGTCGGCTCCACTGCCGGTCCCGTGGGCATCATCATCGGAATCGCGCTGCTTTCCGGGCTCGCCTTCAAGTTCTCCGCGCTGGTGATGGCCTATACCTTCGGCTACCAGTGGGCCGCTCTGCTGCTGGTCATGTTCGCGACCTTCGTGCTCGGCATGGGCATCACGGTGACCGCGGATTACCTGATTCTCGCGCTGCTCGCTGTTCCGGGGATGCACGAGATCGGCATTCCGCTGATCGCGGCGCACTTCTGCGTATTCTGGTTCAGCCAGTCCTCGAACGTCACGCCGCCGGTTTGCATGGCCGCGTTTGCCGGCGCGAGCCTCGCCGGGGCGCATCCTTACACCACCGGCTTTCACGCGATGCGGTTCTCGGCCTATCTGTACGTGATGCCCTTCATGTTCGTCTATTCGCCGATCCTGATGCCGAACGGCTTCAACACGGACGTGTTGTACTGCTGGCTGATCCTGTTCGCGTCCGTATTTCCGTTCGCCGCCGGCGCGATGGGGTATCTCTTCGGAGCGCTGAACGCGTTGCAGCGCGCGCTATTTGTCGCGGCGGCGTGCTTGCTCGTCTTCCCTTCCGGTCTGGCCGATTCGATTGCCTTGGCGCTGTGCCTGATCGTGGCCGTTCCGCAGTACCTGAAGTGGCGCAAGCTCACGCGCGCGCCGGCGGCGGTCGGGAATACGATCGCCTGAGTCGCGCCGGATAGCCGGCAACAACGCTGCCGTAGAGGTGGAGCCATGAAGACCTTGACGCTTGAGCAGGTGCAAAGCTATCGCCATGACGGCTTCCTGTACCCGATCCCCGCGCTCGGGGCGGACGAAGCCGCCCGCTGCCTGGCCGATCTGGAGCGTGCCGAGGCGTTTCTCGGCAGCCCGCTGCCGAAAGCCGAGATGAAGTGGCGCGGCGCCGCCTACACCTACCTGCCGTGGGTGAACGAGCTCGTGCGCCATCCCCGCATCCTCGACGTCGTCGAGGAGGTGATCGGTCCCGACATCCTGGTTTTCTGGAGCACGTTCTTCATCAAGGAGCCGGGTTCGGCCACCTTTGCCGCGTGGCATCAGGACGCAACTTACTTCGGTCTCGAGCCTTACGAGCACGTCACGGCATGGGTCGCGCTCTCGGATGCGAGCCGCGAAGCCGGCTGCATGGAGGTCCTGTCCTCACAAGGCGCACCGCGACAGCGGCATCATGCGGCCGCGCGGCTTGCCAACAGCATCAACGGCGCGGGCCAGCTCATCGTCGAACCGCTCGATGAAACGAAGGCAGTCGCGATGACGCTGCGGGCAGGCGAGCTTTCGCTGCACCACACCTTATGCCCGCACCGCTCCGCCCCCAATCGTGCCTCTCACCGGCGGGTGGGATTGGGGATCAGCTACGTCCCGGCGCACGTGCGACCGGTCGGTTCGCATCGCATGCCCGCGCTGCTGGTGCGCGGGTCGAATGCGCCGGGACACTTCGATCCATTGCCTTCGCCGGCGGCCGAATTCTCGGCGGACGGGATCGCCCTGCACGAACGCACCTACAAGCGCTACCGGGAGAACTATTACGAGCAGGAGAAGCGTCACGACGAGCAGTTCGCGGGCGCAAGCGCGGCGCATGTGCAGGCGTAGCGAGCTTCCGCCAAATGACTGATTGCTCCCTCACCCCCTTGTATGTTTGCGCCAAGGGGTATGGTTGTCTTCCCTCTCCCTTCGGGAGAGGGATCGAGGGTGAGGGAAGGAACGCCACGCAACTTCGAGGGTGTAATTCGCGATGCTTCTACCGTGGCGTCTCTCGATTTCGGCGCGGCCGATTCCTGCCATGAGGCGCGCGTCGTGTCGTCATTGAGCGGCAAAGTCGCGCTGGTGACGGGCGCATCGCGCGGCATTGGCCGGGCGACCGCGCTCGCGCTCTCGCAGGCGGGCGCCGCGGTCTATCTCGCGGCGGATGGCACCGCGGAGGAGCTCGCAGCGGTTGCAGGCGAATGTCGCAAAGGAAATCCGTCGGCGCGCGCGGAACAAGGCGTGTTCGATCTGGGCGATGCGGGCCACGTGCAGCGCATGGTGGATGCAGCGGTTGCCTGCCACGGCCGCATCGACATTCTGGTCAACAATGCCGGCATCCGCATTCGCAAGCCCTTCGGCGAATTCTCGGCCGCCGATTTCGATCGGCTCATCGCAGTGAATTTGCGTGCACCGTTTCTCGCCAGTCAGGCGGTGCTGCCCGTCATGCGGGCCAACGGCGGCGGGCGCATCGTGACGGTCGCAAGCCAGCTCGGAATCGTCGCCTCGCCGACGTCCGCGCTCTACGGGCTGGCCAAGGCGGCACTGATCCATATGACCAAGTCGATGGCGCTGGAGCTGGCGAAAGACAACATCCAGGTCAACGCCGTGAGCCCGGGGCCGATCGAAACCGAGTTCGCGCGCGCAACGATGAAAACGCAGCCCGGCTACAAGGAATGGCGTGAGTCGCAAATTCCGTTGGGCCGCTGGGGAACGCCGCAGGAGGTGGCGGAGACGATCCTGTTCCTCGCATCGACCTCGGCGACGTTCGTGCACGGGGCCAATCTGGTCGTCGACGGTGGCTTCATCCTGCAATAGACCGCCGGCGCCTCGACAGGGCATAACAGGATTTCGAAAAGGCCAGTCAGGCGCATAAATAAGACCGTCATTCCCGCGTAGGCGGGAATCCAGGGGCTACTCGAATCGATTTGCTCCAAATCCCTGGGCTCCCGCGTTCGCGGGAGCGACGTTGGTTTTTCAGCAGCCTGCCAATCCGGGGGCGTCGGACAAGGGGAAAGGATGTCAGCTCGGATGTCAGCTCCCCGGTCGCTCCCCGTGGAGGGGTATCGCCGCATCGGCGCCGTGCGGGTTCGGCCGCTCGCTGGTGTAGCCCGCGTTGGTCGTGTAGATAACGACCATCCGGCTGTCCGCCGCGGCCGCGATGCCATGGGGCAATCCCGCCGGCAGGCTCACCAGGCTCCCGGGCGCCAACGGCACGTCGTCGCGGCCTTCGAACGTGATCGCACCGCGCCCCTCGACGCAGAAGATCACTTCGTCGTCGTTCGGATGCACATGAAACGGCGTAACCTGACCCGGCTCGTAGCAGTTCATGCGCGTGACGAAGTCCTTCGAGCTCAGCAGGGGCTGGTTGACCCGGGCTTGCGGCGAATAGCGCTTGAGCTCGTTGATGTTGACCGACTGCGCGCTGCTTTCGATGGCCATGACTATCTCCTATAGCGTCAACAGAATCTTGCCGGCGTGCTCGGCGCTTTCCATGGTGGCGTGCGCCTTGGCCGCGTCCGCCAACGCAAACGTGCGCGAGGTCACCGTCCGGATGCGGCCGCTTTCGATGAGCGGCCAGACCTGCGCGCGCAGCTCGCTCGCAATGCGCGCCTTGAACTCCGGCGGCCGGGTGCGCAGTGTCGAGCCGGTATACGTCAGGCGCTTGAGCATGATCGGCATCAGGTTGATCTCGACCTTGGAGCCGAGCGCAAACGCGAGCTGGATGATGCGCGCATCATGCGCGGCGGCCTTGATGTTCTTCTCGATATTGGGCCCGCCGACGATGTCGAGGATGACGTTGGCGCCGCCGGCCTGGCGCACGACTTCGACGAAATCCTCCTGCTTGTAATCGACGATGCGACCCGCGCCCAGGTCGCGACAGATCTTGCAGCGCTCCTCCGGGCTGTCGGTCGCGATCACCTGGGCGCCGAAGGCTTTGCCGAGCTGGATCGCCGTGGTGCCGATGCCGCCGGCGCCGCCGTGGACGAGAAAGGTCTCGCCGGCCTTCAGCTGCGCGCCGATGAAGACGTTGCTCCACACGGTAAAGAAGGTTTCGGGCAGCCCGGCCGCGTCGCGCAGGTCGACGCCCTTGGGAATCGGCAGGCATTGCTGCGCGTCGGCGACACAGTAGTCTGCATAGCCGCCGCCGTTGGTGAGCGCGCAAACCCGCTCGCCGAGCGACCATTCGCCCACGCCTTCGCCCAGCGCGACGATCTCGCCCGACACTTCCAGGCCCAACAGGTCGGATGCACCCGCCGGCGCGGGGTAGAGGCCCTTGCGCTGCATGAGGTCCGGCCCGTTGACGCCGGCCGCGGCCACCTTGATGAGGACTTCGCCCTTCGCCGCCTGCGGCACAGGCCGTTCGGTGGGCTCGAGGACTTCCGGCCCTCCCGCCGTGCGGATCTGGATCGCCTTCATCGTTGCAGGTACGGTCATGACGTGCTCCGGTGTTTGCTGTCCGAGCACGCGATTGTCACGCGAACGCGCCTTGTTCTCAATGTCCGCCTCTCAATGTCGCAAGAGCTCGGGCGCATGCCAGCGCACCGTCTGCTTGCCCGCCTTGAACACCGCCACCGGCCGGGCCAGCTCCGCGATCGCCTGTTCCGGGGTGTGCGCATCGAAGATGGCGACGTCGGCGGGGCACCCGGGCATGAAGCCATAGTCGTTCATGTTGAGCAGCCGGGCGGAACGGGTGGTGAGCATGTGGAAGCATTCGCGCAGCTGCGCCGGCCGGTCGAGCTGCAGGATGTTGGCGTACAGGTTGGCGATGCGGATGAGCGAGCAATCGCCGTAGGGCGTGGCAGGATTGAGGATGTTGTTCGAGGACAGCGAGCAATTCACCCCGTGGCCGAGCAGCGCATTGGCGTCCGCAACGCCGCGGCGCACGCTGTGCTCCTGGTCGCGACCCATCAGGAAAAGGTCGGTCGCAGGCAGCACGGTCACGGCGATGCCGGCGCCGGCGAGCTGGCGCGCCACGACCGCGAGCTCGGCCGGCGGCAGCAGCGACAGCTTCGCCATGTGTCCGACCACGACCCGGCCGCCGCGCCGGTACTTCTCGGTCAGCTCGCGTACGACATGCACATCCATTGATTGCGCGCTGGGACCCACGTCGAGATGCATGTCGATATCGACGTCGAATTCCCGTGCGAGCTCGAAGATTCGCTCGATCTGTGCGCGTGCGTCGGTGTCGTAGCGCGGCGCCCCGCCGATCAGCTTTGCGCCGCGCTCGAGCGCCTCGACCAGCAGCGCGTCGGTGCCCGGATAATTGGTGAGGCCTTCCTGCGGAAACACGCAGATCTCCACGTCGATCGCCCACTTGTAGTCCGCGACAAGCGATTGGATCGCCTCGAACCCGCGCATGCCGATGCCGGGATCGACCTCGACCTGCGTGCGCATCCGCGTCGTCCCGTGCACAATGCATGCCTCCAGCGTTCGCGCCGCGCGGTTGCGCACGTCTTCGACGGTCATGGCCGGCTTGAGGGGCGCGACGCCGAGCACCGGGCTCAGCTTGCTGCGCTCCTGCGGAGCGCAGCGATCGATGATGCGCGACTTGTCGATATGGATGTGGGTTTCGATCAGGCCGGGACAGGCAAGCCGCCCTTGCGCGTCGAAGCTCGGGGCGGCGGCGTCCAGGTCGGGCCCGATCGCGACGAAGCGTCCGGCCGCGATACCGATGTCGAAAGGCGTCTGCGGATCGCGGTCGAACAGGCGGGCATTGCGAATGACGAGATCCATCGAATTCTCCGTGGCGATCGCATCGGGCCAGAGGCGGCCTCGCGCTGAATGCCGGCGACGCGCAAAGTCGCGATCACAGGCTGGACGAACGTTAGCGCCGCAGCGTGAATAGCGCAATGCCGCGCGTTGCAGTCGAGGCTGAAGCGTTCGGCGAGCCCGGATATCGGCACGAGCTGTTGCAAACTGGCCTGGCCGGCGCCGGGTTCGATTTGTGCAGCGCTCGTAGGGTTTGTCTTGCTTCGGATGTTATTGAAGAATAGCGTTTTTACGGATGCGCACGGATGACCGAACCGCTTCAGGACGAGGACGAACGAGCGCTGGCTGCCGACGCCGAGGGTTTCCGCTTGCTGGTGCAAAGCGTCACCGACTATGCGATTTTCATGCTCGATCCGCGCGGCTATGTCATGACCTGGAATGAAGGAGCGCAACGCATCAAGGGCTACCAGCCCGAGGAAATCATTGGCCGGCATTTCTCCACATTCTATCCGGCCGAGCCGGTGCGACGCGGACATCCCGACCATGAGCTGCGGATGGCGCAGGCCGAGGGACGATTCGAGGAGGAAGGCTGGCGAGTGCGCAAGGACGGGTCGCTGTTCTGGGCCGACGTGGTGATCACGGCGCTGCGCAGCCCGACCGGAAGGCTGCTCGGCTTCGGCAAGGTGACGCGCGATCTCAGCCAGCGCCGCGAGCACGAGGAATCGCTGCGCCAGGGCGAGGAGCGGTTCCGATTGCTGGTCGAAGGCGTGTCCGACTACGCGATCTTCATGTTGGACGCGAACGGTTACGTCGCCACCTGGAATAGCGGCGCCGAGCGTATCAAAGGCTACAAGGACCAGGAGATCATCGGCCAGCACTTTTCCAGTTTCTATCCGGCCGATGCGGTGGAGTCCGGATGGCCGGAGCACGAGTTGCAGCTGGCGACCACGACCGGGCGCTATGAGGAAGAAGGCTGGCGCGTGCGCAAGGACGGCTCCCGATTCTGGGCGAGTGTCGTGATCACGGCGCTACGCGATGACAACGGGCACCTGCGCGGCTTCTCCAAGCTCACACGCGATCTGTCCGAGCGCAAGCGCGCCGAGTCGTTGGAAGAGCACGGTCTGCAACGCGAGCAACTGCTGGAGGCCGAGCGCACCGCACGCATCGAAGCGCAGCGCGTCGCCCGCATGAAGGACGAATTCCTCGCCACGCTATCGCACGAGTTGCGTACGCCGCTGAACGCGATCCTGGGCTGGACGCAGGTGTTGCGCATGCCGCAAGACGTCAGGTCTGCCGATTTGCAGCGCGGGCTCGAGGTGATCGAGCGCAACGCGCGCTCGCAGGTCCAGCTGGTCGACGATCTGCTCGATCTGAACCGTATCCTGGCCGGTCGCATGCGGCTCGACGTGCAGCGCGTGGCGCTGGTCGATATCGTGCGCGGGGCGATCGAGTCGGCGCTGCCGACCGCGCAGGGCAAAGGCGTGCGCCTGGAGAGCGTTGTGGATACGGGCGGCGACATCGTTTCAGGCGATCCAGGACGCCTGCAGCAGATCGTATGGAACCTGCTCAGCAACGCGATCAAGTTCACGCCGAAGGGCGGTCACGTCCAGGTGCTGCTCGAGCGCGTGAACTCGCACATCGAGATCAGCGTGAGCGACACCGGCATCGGCATCCCGGCAAGCTTTCTGCCCTATGTATTCGATCGGTTCTCGCAGCGAGACAGCACGGCGAGCCGCGGCTATGGCGGCCTGGGGCTCGGGCTGGCCATTTCGAAGCAGCTGGTCGAGCTGCATGGCGGGATCATCCGGGCGAAGAGCCGCGGCGAAGGCCAGGGCGCGACGTTCATCGTGAACCTGCCGCTCGTGGTGGTGCAGGATGACAGCGAATGGTCGAGTCGCGTTCATCCCACCCACCCGAACACTTCCGAGCACGTGCTGCTGCCGAAGCTGGACGGCCTGCGGGTCCTGGTGGTGGACGACGAAGCCGATGCCCTCGAGCTGATCGGCCGCGTTCTCACCGAGCACGGCGCCACGGTCACGACCGCCAGGTCAGCCGAGGCGGCACTGGCTCGCATGAAGATCGATCCGCCGGACGTGCTGGTGAGCGACGTCGGAATGCCCGGCATCGACGGCTACCAGTTGATGCGCAGCATTCGTGCCGGCGAGCCGAAAGGACAGCGGCTTCCGGCCCTTGCGCTGACCGCGTTCGCGCGCGCCGAGGATAGAAAACGCGCATTGCTCGCCGGATACCAGGCGCATCTGGCCAAGCCGTTCGACGTGGCCGAGCTCGTCATCATCGTCGCCGGGATGACCGAACGGATCTAGCGGGTATTGGTGTCAAGCGCCAGGCGCGCGGGCATCCCGCGCACGCCGCTCGGCCCGCGCGGCCTTGATCTCCGCCTGAATCTCTTCAGGCGTCATCTCAGCACCTTCCACCGTAGCCATGCGGTCCTTTGCTTCCCTAAGCTCGGCGAGCGCCTGACGACGAATGGCTTCGCGCACCAGCCGCTCGATCGCCTCTTGGGTGAAAAGCCCTGCGCGCCGGGCTTCCTCGGCGAGTTGATCCGGCAGCGTGATCTCTACGGTGGTCATGATCGCTCCTACGCATTGTGCTGTGCGCGTCGCTCGGAGCGCGCCGCATCGACTTCGGCCGGAATCTCGCCGTCACTCATCGGCGCAATATCGGCGGCGCGACATCCGGTATGCTCATCGTCGTTGTGCGAGCGTTGTTGTTTTTATTGAGCATGACCTCGATGGCCTCCGGAGTCAGTAACCCGGCGTCTTTGGCCTCCCGCGCGACTGGGTCGGGCAGCGTGAGGGTCAGTTCCATAGTGATCTTCCTTGAGCGGCTAAGCAGTGCGGCTTTCGATCTTGCGCTACAACTCTCCGCATTCGATGAAGGCATCAAGTAACTGCAGCACCTGGCACTTCTCGGCCGCATCGAGCTTCTCGATCTGCAACAGCAGCCGGCGAAATGAGCATGACGTATAGTCTGCCGTCCACGAGATTGTTTAGCAAGCCTGAGTCTGTGTATCAAGCAACCTGGCAAACCGACGCGGCATGGCGCGCATCCCCGAGGTGGAGTTGGAGCGGCTGAAGCGCAAGGTGTCACTCGGGGCGCGTGGTCGAATCCGCCGGGTGAAGCTCTAAACCAATCCGCAGGAGCGGGCAACATATGGTGGGAAGCGGCTTGCCGTAGTTTCCGGATTATCAATCGATGCCGTGAAGTCATTACAATGCGGCGTGATAGCCGCCGTGCCGGCATACAGGCGCAGCGGCGCGGCTGCGTTCTGCGAAACGGGAAGCCCAATGGCGGACAAGAGCCTGACCGAAGCGCTAGTGGACCATGTCCTGGCGGTGCGATACGACGCGCTGCCGCAGGCGGCGATCGACATGGCCAGGCAGGTCACGCTCGACGGCATCGCGGTGATGCTGGCGGGCGCAACCGAGCCGCTGGGCGTCGGGCGCATCTCGATCGAGTACGCGCGCGAGATGGGCGGTGCGCCGCAGGCGAGCGTGGTGGCGGGCGGCTTCAAGACCTCGATGCAGAACGCAGCCTATGCCAACGGCACGATGGCGCACGCGCTCGACTTCGACAATACCTGGTATCCGCTGAACCATCCGACCTCGCCCACGCTGCCGGCGATCCTCGCGATCGCCGAGCATTACGGGATCGACGGGCGGCGAATCGTCGAGGCGATCGTTGCCGCCTTCGAGGCGCAGGGTCGCTTGCGGCTCGCGGCCACCGGCATGGCGGACGGCCAGGGGTTTCACAAGCCGGGCACCACGGGAACGTTCGGCGCGGTGACGGCGGCGATCCGGATGCTCGGGCTCGACCGGCAGCAGGCGCTGATGGCATTCGGCATCGCCGGCTCGCGCGCGGGCAGTCTTTCCATCAACACCGGCTCGATGACCAAGTCGTCGCACTCGGGTCATGCCGCGCGCATGGGCGTGGAATGCGCACTGCTGGCAGCCAAGGGATGGACGGCGAGCGCGGACGTGTTCGGCCCCGGAGGATTCTTCGACACGTTTCTTTCCGGCCGGGCCGAACCGGCGCTGCTCACGAAGGATTTCGGCAAGCCGTTTCGCATGGTCGATCCGGGCGTGGGCTTCAAGAAGCACCCGAGCAACTACTTCACGCATCGGCCGATCGATGCGGCGCTGGCGCTGCGCGAGGAAGAGGGGTTCGACGGGGCGAACATCGTCCGGGTCGACATCCGCTTCCCATGTTTCGACTACGTGAACCGCCCGCAGCCGAAAACCGGCCTCGACGGCAAGTTCAGCGTGCAATACGCCACCGCGGTGGCGCTGCTCGACGGTGAGATCACGATCGATTCGTTCGACGATGCGCGCCGTTTCGCGCCCGATGCCGTGGATCTGCTCGGCAAGACCGCGCTTCACTTCGACGACACGATCCCGAAGGACTTCGACCGCATGCACTGCGTCGTCACGGTGACTCTGAAAGACGGCCGCATGTTGGAGCGGAAGGTCGACAAGCTCTCGGGCTGGATCGGCTTCCCGCTCACGGCCGAGCAGCGTCTGAAGAAATTCAATGCCTGCGCGCGGCGGGTGTTGCAGGACGACGCGGCGGCGCGCGTGGTCGAACTGGTGAACGATCTCGACACGCTTGCCGACGTGCGGGCGATCATGGATATCGTTCGCTGCTAGCGAGCTTCCGGTAAATTTTCTTACGGCTCGCTCCCTCGCCCCCAACCCCTAACCAGGAACCTGCCCGCATCAGCGGGCACGCGACGCTCCCTTCTCCCCCCTGGAGAGGGAAGACAATCGCGGCTCCGCCGCCGCATTGCGCCCCGCGACGCGGCCGAACGCGATGCCTTCGGCGAGGTTGCCGCCGCCCTGGTAGACGAACTGGAACACCGAGCAGATCTCGCCGACCGCGTACAGCCGCGCAATGGGCTGGTCGTCCCAATCGAGCACGCGACGCTGCGCGTCGGCACGCAATCCGCCCTTGGTGTTCGGGCCGCCGGGATAAAGCGGGATGGCGTAGTAGGGCGGCTCCGAAACCGGCCCCATCGTCGCCACCTCGCGTCCGAAATCGGGATCGTGGTGCTCGGCGCAGTGGCGGTTCCAGCGCGCGACCGATGCCGCGAGCTCGCCGGCGTCCATCGCACCGCGGTTGTCGGGGTGGCTGCCGATGTGCTGCGCGAGCTGCTCGAGCGTCTCGCCCGAGAGTATCCAGCCGTTGTGCAGGGCCTTGCGGTTGTCTTCGCCCCAATCGATGTCGTTGTAGGCTGCTGCGGCGAGGCTCACCACCGGCCCACGGCGCATCATCACCGCATCGAAGATCATCCACGACGGAATGCGCGGATAAGTGAGGCTCACCGTATCGAACTGCAGCGCTTCCTTGTAGAAGATGTAGCGGCTCGGGTCCTTGGTGATGCGGCGCTCGGAGGCATAGCGCCGGCCGTGGTTGTCCACCACGATCTCGTTGGGCTTGCCGACGCCTGAGGTGTTCATGCCGATGCGCAGGCCGTTGCGGCGCTCGGGTATCGCGCAGATCACGCGCCCCGCGATGCTGCCGACGCGCGACAGCGCCGCACCGGTCTTGAGCGCCATGCGAATGCCGTCGCCGGTGTTTGCGGGCGAACCGTAGAACGCCCAGCCTTCGCGGCCCGGGCCGTCCAGGAAGGCTTTGCGCATGCGCACGTTGTATTCGTAGCCGCCGGAGCAGATGATGACCGCGCGCCGCGCGCGGTAGAGCAGCGTCCGCGAACCGCGCTGCGCGCGCACTCCGGTCACCGCGCCGTCTTCGAACAGCAGCTCGCTGGCCGCCACGCCGTAGTGGATGGGGATGTTGCGCGCCTGGATGCCGGTCAGCATGCAGGCGTGGAAAGCCTCGCCCGACTGCTTGGCGGACTTGGCCGCTTCCTTCGTACGCCCCGCGATCGCATCCTCGTCGTAGCGCCCGGTGTAGGTGCTTCGAACCACCGCGTAGCCGCAGCCGGCCGCGCCCGGGAATTCGGGAAAGGCGACGCCGGCCGAGACCACTGCCTGGAACGCGGGATCGAGCCCTTGCATGAAAGCGGTGTTCTGCGGCGCGTACTGCGCCCACAGCTGCGCCAGCTCCTCGGCAAACTCGCTCTGGGTGCCTTCAAGCATGTGGGGCAGGTTGTCGCCGCTGAACATCGCCTTGGCATAGGCCTTCAACGACTCGAAGTCGCCGGATGGATCGGGGCTGTGGAAGCCGCCCCCGCTCATGCGCGTGTTCGAGAAATGCGCGGCCTCGGGCTGTTTTTCCAATACGACGACACTGGCTGCGGCATCGTGCGCCTCGATCGCGGCGCAGCCCCCGGCTGCACCGAACCCGATGATGACGACATCCGCCATAACGTCCGCCAAAACATCTGCCCTTTTCTCGGCGGTCACGGCTGAAAGCATGGGTGAGGATCTCCGAAGTATCGGCGGCCGGCAAGTCGATCCACCTCAAGTCAGCTCACGGGTGGTTCATTGGATGATCTCGCACGCCGGCTCTTTTCGACGATACTATCGCATCCGTTGCCTACTACCTCGCCTATCACGCAACCGATCTCCGCGGCGGCCGCCATGGCGCCGCGCGTCATCAAGGAGGCCACGATGGTCACCGAGCTCCAGATCGAAACCCGATCGCCGGTTCTGAACGGCAAGTCCTTCGGCGCGAGTGGCGCCTACGAAAAGCTCGCCGGCACCATGCGCTTCGCCGTCGACCCGGCCGACGAGCGCAACGCCCGGGTCACCGACATCGCTCTTGCGCCGCGCAACGCGCAGGGGCGGGTCGAGTTCGCCGCCGACTTCTACCTGTTGAAGCCGGTCGATATGCGCAAGGGCAACGGCCGGCTGCTGGTCGACTGCGTGAACCGTGGCCGCAAGGTCGTGCTCGGCATGCTGAACAGTGCCCCGCGCGTGCCCGATCCGTCCAGCGAAGCGGAATTCGGCAACGGCTTCCTCATGCGGCACGGCTACACGATTGCCTGGGTGGGATGGCAGATCGACGTGCCGCGGCGCGACGGCCTGATGGCGCTCGATGCGCCGCGAGCGCCGGGCGTCGAGGGTTACCTGCGCTGCGAGATGCGGCCCAACAAGCGAGTGTCGAGCCTGCCGCTCGCCGATCGCTATCACATCCCCAACCCGACGCTCGATCTGAACGATCCGAACGCGCGGCTGCTGGTGAGAGCGCACGCAAACGCCGAGGCGGTCGAGGTCGAGCGCAAGGCCTGGCGCTTTTCCGATCCGGGGCACATCGAGCTGACCGGCGGCTTCGAGCCCGGTGCGATCTACGACGTCATCTATCGCTCCGTCAATCCGCCCATCGTCGGTCTCGGTTTGCTCGCGATACGCGACTGCGCCGCGCATCTGCGCTGGGCCGGCGCCGGCAATCCGTGCGCCGAGGCGATCGAGCGCACGTACCTGTTCGGCGTCTCGCAAACCGGCCGCTTCCTGCGCCAGATGCTGCACCTGGGGCTGGCCGAGGACGAGAAGGCGAGGGCCGTGTTCGACGCGGTCATCCCGCACATCGCCGGCGGGCGGCGCGGCGAGTTCAACCTGCGCTTCGGCCAGCCTTCGCTCAACGCCAAGGGCGCGGTCGGCGAGCTGCCGCCGTTCAACGGCCCGGAGCTGTTCGCGCGCCTCGCCGGGCGCGAAAAGCCACCGCGCGTCTTCCTCACCAATTCCTCGGCCGAATACTGGCGGGGCGATGCTTCGTTGATCCACACCGATACCGAGGGCGCGCACGACGTCGAGCCGCCGCGGTTCGTGCGCATCTATGCGCTCGCGGGGACCCAGCACACGCCCGGTGCGCTGCCGCCGCTCGAGGCCGATCCCAATACCGGCGATCGCGGTCTGCAGCGTTTCAACGTGGTGGATTACGCGCCGCTCATGCGCGCCGTGCTGGTGAATCTGGATCGCTGGGTGAGCAACGAGACCGAGCCGCCCGCGAGCGTCTTTCCGCGCCTTGCCGACGGCACCGCGGTGCAGGCCGAGGAGCTTGCTGGCTTCTTCGGCACGATTCCCGGCGTACGCTTTCCCGAGGTGATCGTGCGGCCGCAGCGGCTGGATTTCGGGCCGGACATCGAGCGCGGGATCGCGGCTTATCCGCCCAGGACGGGCGCGCCGTATCGCAGCTACGTCGCCAAGGTCGATGCCGACGGCAACGAGGCTGCCGGCATCCGCCCGCCCGAGCTGGCGGTTCCACTGGCAACCTATTGCGGCTGGAATCCGCGCCACCCCGATACCGGCGCGCCGGGCGATCTCATGCAGATGATGGGCTCGACGCTGCCGTTCCCCGCGACGCGTGCCGCGCGCAGCCGCAGCGGCGACCCGCGGGCGTCGATCGAGGAGCGCTATGCGTCGAAGGATGCCTACCTCGCGCGCGTGCGCGATGCGGCCATGACGATGGTCTCAGCGCGTCACGTGCTGGAGGAGGATGTCGGCGCCATCGTCGAGCGCGCGGCGCGACTTTGGGATTACTTCCACTCGTAGAAAACCACACCACCCCGCCTCCTTCGCCGGCACCCCTCCTCATGAGAGGAGGGGAACGCTTTCCCCTCCTCGTCGAGGAGGGGCGGGATGCGACAATGTCGCAGACGGGGTGGTCTCATGCGGTTACTCCGGCCCGACGAAACCGATGTAAGCCCCGCCCGCAAGCTCCGGCGGCGCCAGCATGGCCTGCTCGCCGGTATTGCGCACGCCGCGCGGCAGCGGCGGCAGGCCGTGCGCCTGCATCCAGCCCGCCGCTGCGCCCATCGAGGTAGTGCGATAGAGCGCCTGGAACGGTCCCGGGCCGCGGCGAGCGAGCCAGTCGGCCGCCGGCCCGTCCGCATACGGCTGCGCGATGCCGAGGCCGTTCGGTCCGATCTGGAACACCGCCATGTCGGACATGATGACCGTCCCCTTTTGCAGCGGCGGCTGCGGCATGCCGAGCACCTTGGCATAGAGCGCCGCGGTGGCCGGGGCGTCTTGCGTCACGATGTAGGCGCGCTCGATGCCCTGAACGGCGTTGGGATGCGCGCCAGCCCCTGGAAGCTGGGTGCGCCGCTGCTCGACCGGCGTGAGATGCTCGATGAAGAACAGCGGCAGCGGATTGGCCGCGCCGAGTACGGCTGCTTTCCAGCGCAGCTCCAGCCCTTCCAGCGTGCGCCGGGAGCCCGCGAGCACGTCGCTCACTTCGACACCGCGCGCCCGCATGGCCTCGACATCGGCTTCCAGACCGTCGCTCTGGACGATGATGTAGCGGATGCCGCCGCCGGCCGCGAGGAAACCCACCAGGCCGCCATCGTCACGGCGCAACGAAGCGGACGCTTGCTCGTATTCCGCGCGGTCGTGCAGCGCGAGCAATTCGATGTAGTCGTCGCGGTTGAAGGCGATGGCGTTGTGCGTGCCCTTGCCGGGATGCACGCCGCCCGCATGCATGCTGAAGCCGAGATTGCGGTATTGCTCGATGCCGGCGGCGAGATCCGGCACGCAGATCATCACGTGGTCGAGGCGTACGAACATGGCAACTCTCCTCCGTTTGCCGCAGGTCTAAAGTCGCAAAGGATAAGGCGTGCCGGTTCCGGCGGCCAGTCTCAGCGTGAATCTCAGCGCGCGGGGTCGGGGGCCGCTGGCCCCGATCGGTCGTCGTCGCCCTGTTGCGCAAGCTCGTTCTTGTACGCGCCCCGGATATTCATGGCGGCGAGCGCCAATTGCAAAGCGATCAGGGCATACGCCTCGACGTGCCAGCCCCAGATCGTCCACAGGACGTTGCTCAGCAGGAACACCCAGAAGCCTACCTTGCGCTTGCGCGCCGAGCGCGACGCGACCAGCCAGGCCGCGCACACGGTCACGATCATGGCGGGCCACTGCAGCAGGTCGAGATGGTCGATCACGTGTGCTCCGGACGACGCTTCGCCCTGCAACAGCAAAAGCGCGGCCCGACCACCCCCCTCAGGCGGGCGCGAAACGTGTGAGCATCAGCGCTATTGCGGAAGGAGCTCGAATGGAAAGCAAACCGGCCAGGAAGTCGCTCAATATCGGCCTCGGCGTGGTCATCGGAGTGATCATCGGGATGCTCATGGACAACATCGGGATGGGAATCGGCAGCGGGATCGCGATCGGCATTGCGATGTCGTTGGAAACCGGGAGCGGCGACCGGAAATGACGTTGCCGCTCTACATGTACTTGCCGCCCATGCAGAGGATGCGGTCGCCGGTGACGTAGGACGACTGGTCGGAGGCGAGGAACACGGCGACGTTGGCCACCTCCTGCGGCTTGCCGAGCCGCTTGAGCGGAATCGTGGCGAGCTCCGCCTCGCCGTACTGGCCGTCCTTCTTCTCCGGATACCACTCGGGATTGGCGCGTACGTTCTCGATGGTGGAGAGCGCGATCAGATTGGCGCGGATGCCGTAGGGCCCGAGCTCCAGCGCAAGCGCCTTGATGAGCCCGTAGAGCCCGGTCTTGGATGCGATCACGTGCGCGCGCTGCGGCTGCGCGGTGACCGCCGCCATGCCGCCGAGCGCGACAATGCTTGCGCCCTTGCCCCGCTGCATCATCGAAGGCGCGAGCGCTTTGACGAGATAGAACGTCGAATGCAGGTTGACGGCGAAGGTCTTGTGCCATTCTTCGTAGCTGATCTGCCAGAAGTCCTGATGCGCGCGCCGCCCGGCAACGCTCATCAGGACATCGACATGGCCGAAGTGGCTCAATCCCTCTCGCACCATGCGCTCGACTTGCTCGTGCTCGCTCACGTCGGCCAGCAGCGGCAGCACGCGCACGCCCGATTGTTCGCATTCTGCGGCGACCGCTTCGAGCTCGGTCTTGCGGCTGCGTGCCACCAGGATGAGATCGGCGCCTTCACGCGCGAACGCAAGCGCGATCGCCTTTCCGTTGTTGCGACCCGCACCCGCGACCAGCGCGACCTTGCCTTGAAGCTGCTGCATGTGCTTGCCCCTGCAATGTACGATCGGATGCTGGCAAGCGCTTTCGCTTGCCAGCATTCTGCTCATGTGTCGGGCATTACGCCGCGGCTCATTTCTTCGTCTTGGCCAGTCCGATGGCGTCGTAGAACTCGCTGTACTCGACCATCTTTCTCTCCAGAAACTTGGAGAACTCCTCGCTGCCGAGGAAGATGTCCTGGTACAGAGCGCGGCGCGCGAACTCCTTCCATTCGGGCGTTTCGTGCGCGCGCTTGAGCGCTGTTTCGATCGTCGCGACCGCTTCCTTCGGCACGCCCGCGGTGAAGGTGAAGCCGCGCAGCGTACCGGCTTCGATGTTATAGCCCAGCTCCTTCAAGGTCGGGTAGTCGGGTGCCTGCGGCAGGCGCTTGTCGGTGGTCACCGCCAGCACGCGCAGCTTCCCACCCTCCACCAGCCCGAGCCCTTCGGCCAGGTTCTCGGTCGAGAACTGGGTATGGCCGCCGGCGACCGAGGTGACCGCATCACCGCCGCCCTTGAAGGTCACGAACTTGATCCTGGTCCCGAGGGCCTTTTCCATCAGGTGAATCACGAGGCGCCCCGTTCCGGTCGCGGAGGTCGTCGCCGCCGTGAACGCGCCCGGATCGCGCTTGATTGCCTCGGCCAAATCTTTGAACGTCTTGTACGGCGAATCGGCCGAAACCATGATCGCCTGCGGATCGATCGCGAACAGCGCGATCGGCGTGTAGTTGTCGAGCGCGATCTTCACGTCCGGCCGGTAGGCCATCGCGAGCAGGGTGCTGGTGACCGAGAGGATGTAGTGCGGGTCGCCGCGCTTGCTCTTGAAGTAGTTGTAGGCAGGAATGCCGCTGCCGCCGGTCTTGTTGACCACCAGGAAATTCTCGGGAAGCAGCTTCTTCTCCCGGATGATCTCGCCGACCCGCCGCACGAGCACGTCGCCGCCGCTGCCGGCGGAAGTGTGGATCACCACTTCGATGTGCTTGGAGGGATAGGACTGAGCAGAGGCCGCCGCGCCGGCGAACAGCGCGAGCGTGCCGAACGCAGCGCAACGGGACAACTTACTGCAGTGATGCGATGTAGACATGTCTTCTCCTGGAACCGAGCAAGATGCAGGGATTGTGCGGTGCGTCCCGGATCGTTCCGATGTGCGGACGTCCCGGCCGCCACTGGATCGAAACGCGAGCGCGCAATTCGCCCGCGCATGATGCCATAATCGGCCCCGTCGCACGGGGTTTCCCAAGCTGTTACCACGCGGGAGGAGTCCAAATCATGCTGGCCGACCGGGTCATTCTTGCCTGCACCGTGATCCTTGCGGTGATCTATTTGTACGCAAGCGCGCAAATTCCGATGCTGGCGATCGGCGATCCCCTGGGACCGAAGGCTTTCCCGCGGCTGCTGGGAATCGCCATGCTGATCGCGTGCGCAATTCTCGGCTTGGAGATCTGGCGCAACCGACGCAAGGAGGCCGACGAGGCGCCCCCCGAGGCGCCTAAGTTCGAAGGCAATGTCATCGCCGTGCTGCTCGTCATCGTCCTCTGGACCGGGATCTACTACCTGTCGTTCGAGTGGTTCGGCTACGTCCTCGGCACCATGCTCTACCTGCTGCCGATGATGGCGTGGTTCAATCGCGGCCGGTGGATCGCGAACGTACTGAGCACGCTGTTTTTTGTTGCGTTCACCTATTTCCTGTTCGTGAAGCTGGAAGTCCGGCTGCCGCCGGGGCTGTTGCCGCTGTAGGCGCAGGCAGGCCCAATCATTCTCGCGATCGGGGATCCATGGAAACGTTGACGCACATCCTGAACGGCTTCGCGGTCTGCCTGCAGCCGATCAACCTCTGGTACACCTTCCTCGGCTGCTTCCTCGGCACGGTCATCGGCGTGCTGCCCGGCATCGGACCGTCGGCCACAATGGCTTTGCTCATTCCGGTCACCTACGGAATGGACCCCACCTCGGCGCTCATCATGTTATGCGGCATCTACTACGGCGCCCGCTATGGCGGCTCGACCACAGCCATCCTGATCAACGCGCCGGGCGAGGCGTCGGCCGTCATGACGACTCTCGACGGCTACCAGATGGCGAAGAAAGGGCGTGGAGGGGCGGCGCTCGCGATCGCCGCCATCGCCTCGTTCATCGCCGGCACCATCGGCGTCGTGGGGCTGACGCTTTTCGCATTGCCGCTGACCGCCTTGGCGCTCAAGTTCGGCCCCGCCGAGTACTTCACGCTGATGGTGTTCGCGATGACGGCGGTCTCGACGCTTGCCGGCAGATCGCCAGCCAAGGCGATGATCTCCACGATTCTCGGCCTCATGATCGCCACCATCGGCATCGACCTGCAAAGCGGTCAGCCGCGCTTCACCTTCGGCGTGCCCGAGCTGCAGGACGGCGTCGGCTTCGTGCTCGCCGTCGTGGGTCTGTTCGCGGTTTCGGAAGTGCTCATGTCAATGGAGGAGATGACCAAGGGCATCCGGCCCGAGATCATCAAGCTGCGCGGCAGCGTGTGGCTCACGCGCGAGGAGTTCCGCCGCTCGGTCAAGCCGATCCTTCGCGGGAGCGTGGTCGGATTCGTGATCGGCGTGCTGCCCGGCGCCGGTGGCACGATCGCCTCGATCATGTCCTACGTGTGGGAGAAGCGCTCCTCCAAGTACCCTGAGCAGTTCGGCACCGGCGCGCCGGAAGGCGTGGCGGGACCGGAGGCGGCAAACAACGCCGATACCGCCGGAGCCATGGTGCCGCTGCTCGCGCTCGGGATCCCGGGGGGCGGCTCGACCGCCGTGCTGCTCGGCGCCTTCATCATGTACGGCATACAGCCCGGGCCTTTGCTGTTCCAGAAAAATCCCGACGTCGTCTGGGGGCTGATCGACAGCATGTATGTCGGCAACATCATGCTGCTGATCCTCAATGTGCCGCTGATCGGCCTGTTCGTGCGGCTGCTTTACATTCCGGGCGGGATCCTCATGCCGCTCATCCTGGCGATAGCGACCATCGGGCTCTATGCCATCAACGGCAACATCTTAGAGCTCTTCCTCGGGCTCGGTTTCGGCGTCATCGGCTACGTCTTCCGCAAGCTCGACATTCCGCTCGCGCCGATGGTTCTCTCGCTCGTGCTCGGCGGCATCATGGAACAATCGTTCCGGCAGGCGATGACCATATCGGATGCCGATCCCTCGATCTTCGTCGGCAGCACGATCTGCATCACGCTGGTCGCGCTGTCGGTGCTGTCGATCGCGCTGCCGTTCGTTCTCGCGCGCATCAGGGCGTTGCGCGACGCACCGAAGGCCGGGGAAGAAGCGGCCTGAGACGGCGCGGGACAGGCGGGCTGGAAAGGCGGGGCGCGCAGGAACGCGATGCGCTTGAAGTGCGCGCCCCCGGGCAGGCTACTTCGCCAGCCCCAGGTCGGCCAGGAGCGCCTTGGTCTCGGCGAATTCCCCGTCGAGATCCTTCCTCAGCTTTTCACCCGTGCTGAAGTCGTCGGTCCAGTAGTTCTTCTCGAGGTCGGCCTTCCATTCGGGCGCTTCGGTCATCTTGCGCAGTGCGTTCTCCCAGTAGGTGACTTGCGCCGGGGTGAGTCCTTTGGGGCCCACGATGCCACGCCAGGACCCGGAGGTGAAATCGACGCCGAGCTCCTTCCAGGTCGGAACGTCGGCGAGCGGGCCGCCGAGGCGCTTCGGCGCGGCCACTGCGAGCACGCGCATCTTCTTGTTGGCCACGTGGGAGATGGTGTTCACGGCGCCCACGACGACGTACTCGATGTGGTCGCCCAGCAACGCCGTGATGGCTGGCGCCGAGCCCTTGAACACGACCGGCTTCAGCTGGCGCGGATCGCCGCCGAGCGTCTTCACGAACAGGCCCGCCGCCTGGTGCCGCGTGCTGCCGAAGGCGTTGGCGAAACCGACGGTGAGCGAGCGCGGGTCCTTCTTGATGCGATCGGCGAGCTCCTTGCCGTTCGGCAGGGATGACTGCGTGGCGACAGCGAACACCGCATAGTCGTTCATGAGCGTCGCGATCGGGGTGAAGTCCTTGTAGCCCAGCGGGCTCGCGCCGATGATCTGGTTGCTCATGAGACCGGTGCCGACGATGGCGAGATAGTGGGGGTCGCCGGGGTGCTGATGAACGTAGGTGTAGGCGATGCTGCCGCCGCCGCCTGCCTTGTTGATGATCGTGATCGACTTCGGCACCAGCTTGTATTTGTTGAGCACGCGCTCCATCAGGCGCGCGGTGCGGTCGTTGCTTCCTCCGGGCGCCGAGCCGGCCACGATCTCCACGTTCTTGGTCGGCGCCCAGTCCTGCGCGCCTGCGCTGGCGCCCGCCACAGCCAGTGCGAATGTAACGACAAACCCGGCCAGCTTCATCACGATCTCCTCCTTGAGCAGCGATCGGTTATTGGCCCGGGGCCGTTGCCGATTCCCAGGCGTCTGGAAGCGCGATTATGCGCCCAGCCGCGTTGGCCGGCCGCATCGACCGTGATAGGCTGACTCCCGTGCACGGGCTCGGCGTGGGGGTTGTGAACGCCGCAAGGCCGGTGCGCCTGCTCAACTTCCCACAGGTGCTCACATGACGCAACCACGCGGTCCGCTCGACGGTGTCAAGGTCGTTGCCTGCTCGACGGCGCAGGCAGGAACCGTTCCTTATGTCCTCATGGCCGACCTGGGGGCCGAAGTCATCAAGATCGAAGTGCCCGAGAAGGGCGACAACTCGCGCGGCTCGAGCATCTACCCCGGCCTGCCGAGCACGTACTTCGAGACCAACAACCGGGGCGTGAAGAGCGTGACGCTCAACATGAAATCGCCCGAAGCGCGCGAGATCCTGCATCGGCTCGTCGCTCGCGCCGACATCTTCGGCCAGAACTTCCGTCCCGGCGCCGCGGACAAGAACGGCTTCGGCTACGAGGAGCTGCGTAAGGTCAATCCGAAGCTGGTCTACGTCTCGATTTCCGGTTACGGCCCCAAGGGCCCGCATGCGAAGCTCCCCGGCACCGACTCGATGGCGCAAGCGCTGGGTGGGATCGCCGAGGCCTATTCGACGCCTGGCCAGCCGCTGCGCACGGGGATCGTGTCCGTGGCCGACGAGACCTGCGCGATCCTCGCCTTCGGCGGCATGCTGGCCGCGCTGCATTGCGCGCGCACGCATGGCGTCGGGCAGAAGGTGGACTGCTCGCTGCTCGGCGGCCAGATCCGGCTGATGGGCTGGACTCTGACGACCGCGATGTGGCGCGATCGCAATCCCGTCACCGGCCAGGCGCGCATCACCGGCACACCGGAGCGGCCGGGCATGAGCGCGAGCTTCAACGACATGAATGGCAAGCCGCTGGTGTTCCAGCTGAACGGCAAGACCAAGTGGCAGACGGCGATGACCGCGCTCGGTTTCTACGAGCAGCTGACCAACGCCGGCTTCGGCGATCTGGGCGTGGTGATCAACTCCGACGAGAAGCGCCAGAGCCTCCTCAAAATGCTGGACGAGTTGTTCGCGACCGGCCCGCGCGACAAGTGGGTCGAGGCATTGCGCGGAGACGACATCGTCTCGGCGCCGATCAACACGCTGCTGGAAGCATCGAACGATCCGGATGTGCTGGCGAATGGATACGTGACCGAGGTCGAGTACCCCGAGTACGGCAAGAAGCTCAAGGTGCACGGTTCGCCGTGGAATTTTTCCGAGACGCCGCCGCACATCGGGCGAGCTCCCAAGCTGGGCGAGCACAACGACGAGGTGTTGCGCGAGATCGGCTACAAGGCGGCAGAGATCGAGGGCTTTCGCGAGCGGAAAGTCATTTGAGGCCATCGGCAATGGTGCGGCGAAGCGCCTCGGTATTTCGCGCCAGGGCCGCAAGCGCGGGACGGAGCGATTCCAGCATGGCGGCGATGCCGGCGTAATCCTTCGCGATCGGCAGGCTGGCGTCGGTCCGCTTCCGGACCTCGCGCGTCCGTCCGCCCGATCGAGGCCGTTGGCTCGTCGTCTCGGCCACCGTCTGGATGCGTTCTGCGTAGACGAACCGAACTTGCGGTCGCGCAGCGTAGTCGAGCTGCGGCGGCAGATCTAGACTGGCACCCAAATGCTCGTTCAGGGCAAGAAGCTTCTCCGGTGCGATCTTCTCGAACAGGAAGATCTCGACGCCCGAGTTGACGAGGATGATGTACGGTTCGTCGTCGAGCAGTTGTTCGACCTGAATCGCAGACCCCGCGCGTTCTCCCAGCTTTTTGGGATCGAACAGCCACAGCGATGCACAGTCCGCGCTGTGGAGAAAGCCGTCGAGCAACAGCCACCGATGCGTCGAGCCGGCGGCGACCACGGCATCGAGCAGGACCGCGTACTCGGCCAGGGCGCCGTCCTCGACACGCGGCGGCGCCGCACCGCCTGAAGCAACCGGCGTCGCCGCGCCGCCTGAAGCGATCGGCGCTGCCGCGCCGCCTGCAGCAACGGCCTGGTCGCGCACCCGTTCCACGTCGCGGATCGATTGCTCGTCGACCTTGCCGAATCCGAGCGCCCGCATAACGACGCGCGCGGCCGCCTTGACCGCTTCTCCGGGCGCGTCTTCGGCCCACTTCGCAAGGTCGTCGCGTCCGGCCTGCCGCATCGCCTCGGCGAAGAATTTCCGCAACAGATCGAGCACCATGGATTTCTCCGGGAGGGAGGAGCCAGCAACCGGGCCGCGGTCTGCAACCGGCGCGAGCGGTCGAGCGCTCGTTGGCGCGATCATACTCCACGGCGCACACGCGAAGGGAGCACGCAGCGCCGCTGCAGCGACATCGAGGCGGGGCTGCTACCCTATCGGAATGGGACTGGAACAAGACGGCGCGGATCGCAACGACCGCGAGACGCGCGCCGCCTATGGCGCAGGGCTCTTCACCAACGGCGTCTGGGACATGCTCTCGGTGGTCGTGCCGCTGTATGCGGTCGCCGTGGGCCTGAACGCCGCGCAGATCGGTCTCATCATCGCCGCCCGCTCGGTCTTGCCGGCGGCATTGTCGATCCACGGCGGCATCATCATGGACGAGCTCGGCACGCGCCGGGTGCTGCTGTGGGTGGCAGCGGCCAGTGTCGCGCTGCCGCTTCTTTTTCCGTTATCGGGCTGGTTCGGCGTTCTCACCGCGCTGCAGTTGCTGCTAGGCCTCGCCACCAGCCTCGGCATGGCCGCCTCGCAGACCTGGAGCATGCAGACGAGCCATGGCGATACGGCGATCCTGGCCCGCTACAGTGTGGCAACGCGCGTCGGAACCTTCATCGGTCCGGTCGCGGTCGGCGCGGCCTGGGATCTTCTCGGCGCCTGGGCTGCGTTCGCCTGCGTGTCCGTGTGCGCCGCCGGCATCATCTGGTCGA
This sequence comes from Betaproteobacteria bacterium, assembly GCA_009377585.1. NCBI lineage: Bacteria > Pseudomonadati > Pseudomonadota > Betaproteobacteria > Betaproteobacteria bacterium. Next base: position 4,222 of record WHTS01000035.1, on the reverse strand, counting down.
CGGCATACGGCACCTCGGATTCCGATCCGCGCTCGGACACGCGTCCGAACCTCGGGGCGCTGCTGCCGAACTGGGCCGCGCACAAACAGGCGTTGCGGCTGGCGGTGGTCCCTGCGGTCGCGTTCATACTCGTCGCAAGCTTTCTGCGCAATGCCTCGGGCGCGATCCAGAGCTCGCTTTTCGTCGTGCATCTCAACGAGACCGGCATGAGCGGCACGCTGATCGGCCTGCTGGTCTCGATCGCCGAGCTCTCGGGCGTGTTCGGCTCTCTCGCCGCCGCTGCCGCCCAGCGCCGCATGCACGCCAATCGGCTGGTGATCGCGTGCACCGTGATATCGATGGTTGCGATCTGCCTTACACCGCTGCTCGCACCCGTGTTCCTGCTGCTCGCTCTGGCGGGTGTCGTGCGCGGCATTTCGCAGGGCATGAGCCAGCCGCTCATGTATGCGGTGCTCACGCAGGGCGTACCGGGTGGTCGCCACGGCGCGAGCGTCGGGCTGCGCAATGCGGTGGTGCGGCTGGGCTCGATCGTCACCCCGGCGCTGATGGGATTCATCGCCGAGGCCTACGGCATCGCCGCGAGCTTCTACATCATCGGTGCGCTGTACCTCATGGCCACCGCACTGCTCGCATTGGCCGAGCGACGGTTGCCACGCTGACACCGAGTCGCACGTCCGCGGCGAGCGCATGTTGAAATGCGATCACGCACCCCATGCCTCATCTGGCCGAGTGAACTCTCCCTGAGCCACCCGGACCAACGCATATCGCATACCATCCGCAAGAGGAGGGCAACGTGGATTACGAAGACATCGTATTGACGAAGCACGAAGGCATCGCACGCATCACGATCAACCGGCCGCAGGTGATGAACGCCTTCCGCGGCAAGACCACGGAGGAGCTGATCGATGCGCTTTCCGATGCGGGCTGGGATCGATCGATCGGCGTGATCGTGCTCGCGGGCGCGGGCGAGCGCGCATTCTGCACCGGAGGCGATCAGTCGGCGCACGACGGCCACTACGACGGCCGCGGCACGGTCGGCATGCCGGTGGAGCAGCTGCACGCCACCATGCGCGAAGTGCCGAAGCCGGTGATCGCGCGCGTGCAGGGCTACGCGATCGGCGGCGGCAATGTGCTCGCGACCTTGTGCGATCTCACCATTGCGTCCGAGAAGGCGGTCTTCGGCCAGGTCGGACCAAAAGTCGGCTCCGTCGATCCGGGTTGGGGCACCGCCTATCTCGCGCACATCGTGGGCGAAAAGAAGGCACGCGAGATCTGGTATCTGTGCCGGCGCTACAGCGCGCAGCAGGCGCTCGAGATGGGCTTGTGCAACGTGGTGGTGCCGCACGATCAGCTCGATGCGGAAGTCGACCAGTGGTGCGCCGAGATCCTGGAGAAGAGCCCGACCGCGATCGCGATCGCGAAGAGCTCGTTCAACGCGGCCACCGACGCGATGCGCGGCATCGGCAGCCTCGGCTTCCAGGCCCTGAGCCTCTACTACCAGACCGAGGAATCGAAGGAGGGCGTCAGGGCGTTCCTGGAGAAGCGCAAGCCGGAGTTCAGGAAGAAGCGGTGAGGCATTGTCTTCCCGCCGGCGAGCCTTCGCAGGAGGGGAAAAACTTTCACTCCAGGGCGGGCACGTTTCCCCTCCTCTCATGAGGAGGGGTCGCGCGCAGCGCGGGGGTGGTGTGGTTTTCGGCGCAGGACCACCCCGTCCGCACTTCGCGCGTCCCGCCCCTCCTTCGCAGGAGGGGAGACTTCGGGAGTGACGTCGAAAGCAACATCACTTGCGCCCTGGCCGTCCCAGCAGCGCATTGGCGATGATGTTGCGCTGGATCTGGTTGGTGCCTTCGACGATCTGCAGCACCTTCGCATCGCGGAAGTAGCGGTTGATCGGATACTCCGCCGAAATGCCGGCGGCGCCGAAGAGCTGTACGGCATCGGTTGCGACGCGCATGGCGACATCGGTTGCGAAGCACTTCGCCATGGCGGCGATCGGCGCGAGCTCCCGGCCCGTCACGCCGGCGTCGACCATCGAGGCGGCACGGTAGACGAGCTGGCGCGCGGCTTCGGTCTGCATCGCCATATCGGCCAGCATCCAGCGCACGCCCTGAAAGTCGCCGACCGGCTGGCCGAAGGCCGAGCGGCCCTGGATGAACTCGGTGGCGTGATCGATTGCCCCCTGCGCGAGACCGATGCCGCGAGCAGCGATGATGGGACGCGACTGGTTGAACGCCTCCATGACGACCTTGAAGCCCTGGGCGCCTTCGCCTCCGAGCCGGTTGGCCTCCGGCACGAACACGCCGTCGAAGAAGAGCGGGCACGATGCGACGCCGCGCGCGCCCATCTTTTCTTCCTTACGGCCGACCTGGAAGCCGGCGCTTCCCTTCTCGACGATGAACAGATGGATGTCCGATTTGCCGCCTTCCTGCAGCTTCGCGGCGACCAGGACGAAATCGGCGACGTCCGAGTTGGTGCACCAGATCTTCGCCCCGTCGATGCGATAGCCGCCCGCGACCGGGGTTGCTCTTGTCCGGATGCCCTGCACGTCCGAACCGCTTTGCGGCTCGGTGGTCGAGAAGGCGGCGCGCAGCTCTCCGGAAGCGAGCCCGGGCAGATAACGGTCGCGCTGCGCCTGGGTGCCGCCGGCGAGAATCGCGCCGAAAGGAAGCCACTGCACCACCAGCAGGTAGGCGGTGTTGTAGCACACACGCCCCAGCTCCTCGACCGCAATGCATGCCGATAGCATGTTGCCGGTGCCGCCGTACTCGGGCGGGAAGGGCAGGGTGAAGAGCCCCAGCTCCTGCAGCAACGCGAACATGTCCTGCGGATACTCGGCGCTGCGGTCGATCGCTCTAGCGCGCGGCGCGATCTTGTCTTTTGCAACGCGCCGGATGAGATCCTGGATCTGGCGCTGGTCTTCGCTCAGCGTGTAGCTCATGGTGTTCGATAGAATGAAGAGGCTTTAGCCGACTGTCAACGCAATCGAGCGAAAGAGAGCGCATCGACATGGGACCGTTGCAGGGCACGAAGATCGTCGAACTGGCCGGCATCGGGCCGGGTCCGTTGTGCGCGATGCTGCTCGCCGACCTGGGCGCGACGGTGTTGCGGATCGACCGCAAGAACCCGGTCGAGCTCGGCAGCCCGCGGCCGCTGACCTACAACCTGCTGCTGCGTAACCGCCGCGCGGTGGCGCTCGACCTGAAGCAGCCGGCCGCGGTCGATCTCGTGCTGCGGCTCGTGTCCGAGGCGGACGCATTGATCGAAGGCTTCCGTCCCGGCGTGACCGAGCGCCTCGGTCTCGGCCCCGACGCCTGCCTGCAACGCAATCCGCGCCTGGTCTACGGCCGCGTCACGGGCTGGGGGCAGGACGGGCCGCTGGCGCAGGCGGCCGGTCACGATCTCAACTACATCGCCTTGACCGGCGCGCTGCACGCCATCGGGCGCAAAGGCCAGCCGCCCACGCCGCCGCTCAATCTCCTCGGCGACTACGCGGGCGGGTCGCTCTATCTCGCACTCGGGGTGCTGGCGGCAATGCTCGAAGCGCGCAGCTCGGGCAAAGGGCAGGTGGTGGATGCGGCGATGGTCGACGGCGCGGCTTCGCTGATGACTTCGGCGTTCGGCCTGTACGCCGGCGGCTTGATGTCGCTCGAGCGCGGCACGAACGCGACCGATACCGGCGCCTACTACTACGACGTCTACCAATGCGCCGACGGCGAGTGGATATCGATCGCGCCGATCGAGGGCCGTTTCCACGACGAGCTGCTGCGCCGGATCGACATCGCGCCCGAGGAGATCGGCGACCAGCGCGATCCGACCCGGTGGGAGCGGGCGCGTGCGACGTTCACGCGCGTGTTCAGGACGCGAACGCGGCAACAATGGTGCGAGCTGCTGGAAGGCAGCGATGCCTGCTTCGCGCCGGTGCTCAGCATGGCCGAGGCGCCGCGGCACCCGCACCTGGCCGCGCGCGGTACGTTCGTGGAAGTCGACGGCGTGGTGCAGCCGGCGCCCGCGCCTCGGTTCAGTCGGACGACGCTCGAGACGCCCGCGCCGCCCGAACCGGCCGATGCCGTGCGCGCGCTCGAAGGTTGGCTCTGCGCCGAGGAGATTCGGGCGTTGCAGGCCTCGGGCGTGCTCTGATCGAGCGGCCATGCGCTCCTCGCGCGCAAGCGCGCGCCGAGACGCTATCGAGCGTTCCCTATTTCATGTCACGCTCGTCCCTCAC